>JAFADT010000047.1 GCA_023424585.1 Pseudomonadota bacterium | reverse complement strand
CTCCCAGCGCGTGCTCCCGTCCTTCAGGGACAGCGCCAGCACCCGGCCCGGCCGCGTGGCCGCGAAGACGGTGTCGCGCTCCGAGTCCAGCCCCACCACGTCCGTCACCGGCTGCGACCAGCGCGGCTCACCGCTCCGAGCGTCCAGCGCCCACAGCCCGGAGGCGAGCGGCACCACCAGCACGTCCCCCACCAGCACCGGCGCGGGCCGGAGCGAGGGGGCCACGGAGGACCGCGACCCCAGGGCCTCCGCCGGCGCGGACTCCGGGGCCTGCCTCGACCGCTTCCAGCGCGTCTGTCCGGAGTCCACCGCCACGGCCCGCACCGCCCCGTCGGGGGCCACCAGGAAGACCGTGCCTCCCGCGTCGTCCACCACCGGGGGCGTCAGCACGGGCGGCTCGCCGCCCAGGCGCCAGCGCTCCTTGCCGTCCTGGAGCGACAGGCTGGCCAGCTCCCCCACCACCGTGCCCACGATGACGCTGTCGCCGGCCACGGCGGGGGCCACCGCCACCTCTCGGCCCAGGCGGGTGGTCCACCGCGGCCGGCCCCCGCGGTCCAGGCGCACCACCGCGCCCGCCTCGTTGCCCAGCAGCACCCCGTCCGCCAGCGCCGTCAGCCCTGTTCGGGAGGAGGCATCACTGGAGTACTGGAAGGCCGCTTCCACCGGCGCCCGCTGACACGCCATGACGGCCAGCGTCAACGTCAGGCAGGTCACCAGGAGCAGGCGTGGACAGGCGCGGGACGGCATGGTTTGGGGGAGGATGACGCAACCGAGGAACTTCGACCATGCCCACGATTCGTGAAGACGAAACCCCCAACGCCACCGGCATCCCCTCATCCGCCCGGCGTACGGACATCACCCCGCCTCCCACGCTGGCGGTGACGGAGGAGCTGCTCCACGCGCTCCCCAAGACGGACCTGCACTGCCACCTGGACGGGTCCATGCGCCTGAAGACCATCCTGGAGCTGGCCGAGGAGCAGAAGATCAAGCTCATGGCCGACACCGAGGACGGGCTGGCCAGGGCCATCCACATGGGCCAGGTGTGCAAGAGCCTGGAGGAGTACCTCGTCGCGTTCGACGTGACGCTCTCCGTCCTCCAGACGGCGGAGTCCCTCTACCGCGCCGCCTATGAGCTGGCCGTGGACGCCGCCGCGGAGAACGTGCGCTGGCTGGAGGTGCGCTACTCGCCCGCGCTGCACCTGCAGAAGGGCCTGAAGATGACCACCGTCATCGACTCCGTGCTGGAGGGCCTGCGCGCCGCCAAGCGCGAGACGGGCATCAAGTGCGCCGTCATCGTCTGCGGCATCCGCCACATCAACCCGCAGACGTCCATGCGGCTGGCGGAGCTGTCCGTGGCGTACAAGAACCGCGGCGTCGTGGGCTTCGACCTGGCGGGCGCGGAGGCCAGCTTCCCGGCGAAGGACCACCTGGACGCCTTCCGCCTCATCCTCAAGAACAACGTCAACTGCACCGCCCACGCCGGCGAGGCCTTCGGCCCGGAGTCCATCTCCCAGGCCATCCACTCGCTGGGCGCGCACCGCATCGGCCACGGCACCCGGCTGCGCGAGGACGGGGACCTGCTCAACTACGTCAACGACCACCGCATCCCCATGGAGGTCTGCCCGTCCTCCAACGTCCAGACGGGCGCGGTGCCCTCGCTGGAGTCCCACCCGCTCAAGTTCTACTTCGACTACGGCCTGCGGGTGACCATCAACACCGACAACCGCCTCATCACTGACACCACCGTGACGAAGGAGCTGTGGCTGGCCCACCGCAACATGGGGCTGTCGCTGGAGGACCTCACCACCATCATCGTGTCCGGCTTCAAGAGCGCCTTCCTTCCCTTCCGGGAGAAGCAGGACATGCTGCGGCAGGTGAACCAGGAGATCGCCACCACGCTGGCCGCCTTCGAGAAGCGCCCCGTCGCGGCCATGCGCCAGCCCGCCTGACCCGAGAAGCCATGGACACGCCCCAGGACATCCCTCCCTCGTCGGACTTCAACCCCACGCGCGCCAAGGCGGCCCAGGACCTGGCCGTCCCGGCCATCCTGATGATGGTGATGGCGGGGTTCACCCTCCTGTACTCGCTGGTGAGCCTGGCGGCCCCCATCGATCCGGAGAAGTACACCCACCTCTACAGCGACCCGAGCCTCCCCCCGCAGTGGAGGGACGCGGTGATGTGGATGCTGTCCCCGGGTGGCCGCATCGTGTCCACCGTGCCCGGGCTGGTGATCAACGGGCTGGTGGCCTTCGGCGGGTGGAAGATGAAGAACCTGCAGAGCTACGGCCTGTCCATGACGGCCGCCATCCTCTGCTGCATCCCGTGCTGCGGCCCGTGCATGTGCCTGTCGCTCGTGCCGGGCATCTGGTCGGTCATCCTGCTCAACCGGCCGGACGTGAAGGCCGCGTTCCGCTGAGCGGTCAAGCGCGGAGCGGGCGCTCCGGACGTGCTCCGGGAGCGCCCGCCGCCTGGGGACCGCTGGCGGCCGTCAGGTGACCTTCATCCCCTTGGGGATGACGACGACGCCGCCGGACGTGACGTGGAAGCGGCGCCGGTCCTCCACCGGGTCGTAGCCGATGGTCATCCCGGGCGGAATCTCCACATTCTTGTCGATGATGGCCCGCTTGATGCGGCACCGCCTGCCGATGGTGACGTTCTCGAAGAGGATGGAGTCCTCCACCTCCGAATAGGAGTTCACCCGCACCTTCGGCGACAGCACGGAGCGGTGCACGTGGCCGCCGGAGATGATGCAGCCCTCCGCCACCAGCGAGTCCGTGGCGGTGCCCACGCGCTTGTTCTCCCGGTCCGCGAAGACGAACTTCGCCGGCGGGTAGTTGTTGGGCTGCGTGTGGATGGGCCAGCGGTCGTTGTAGAGGTTGAACGTCGGGTCCACCTCCACCAGGTCCATGTTGGACTGGTAGTACACGTCGATGTTCCCCACGTCCCGCCAGTAGCCGCGCTCCTTCTCCTCCTGGCCGGCCACCGTGTTCTGCGCGAAGTCGTACACGTACACGGGCTCGTGCTTGTAGAGCTCGCTGATGATGGACTTGCCGAAGTCGTGCGCGCTCTTCTCGTCCGCCGCGTCGCGCACCACCTGCTTCACCAGCGTGTCCGTGGTGAAGAGGTAGTTGCCCATGGACGCCAGGCACATCTTCGGGTTGCCCGGCATGGGCGGCGGGTCCCTGGGCTTCTCCAGGAACTGGAGCATCCGCCCGTCCGGCCCCACGTCGATGATGCCGAACTCGCGCCCCTGCTCGATGGGCACCGGGATGGCGGCCACCGTGCACGCGGCCTTCTGCTGGATGTGGAAGTCCAGCATCTTGCGGACGTCCATCCGGTACACGTGGTCCGCGCCGAAGACGAAGATGTGGTCCGGCTCCTCGTCCGTGATGATGTTGAGGTTCTGGTAGATGGCGTCCGCGCTGCCCTTGTACCAGTCCACGCC
>JAFADT010000960.1 GCA_023424585.1 Pseudomonadota bacterium | reverse complement strand
GTGGAGGCCCTGCGCTACCTGGTGGAGTACAACCTCTACGACTCGTTCCAGCTCCGGTCGCTGATGGACCTCTCGTACAACAAGGGCGCGGACGACCTGAACCTGGACGTCCCCCGGCTGAAGGTCTTCGAGCGCGGGGACCTGCTGTACGACGTGAGCCGGCTGCTCCTGGAGCTGGGCCCCACCGAGCGCGACCTGGACACGCTCGCGCGCGTGCGGGCCATGGAGCAGGACGCCTGAGCGGCCACGTGGTCCCCTGGGTCGGCCGGCCTCGACCCGGCACGCCGTGGGGCATTCCCAGCCGCCGCGCGGCGCTCACCCGGGTGACGACCCTGCCGGTGACGGACGCGGAGTGGGCGGGGGACGGCTTCGTGCTGCCGCCCATGGCCGAGGCGGTGGGCTTCGCCGTGGGGGCTCGGAGGCTGGCGGTGCTCGGTGCGCGGGAGGCCTGGCCGCCTGCGCGGGTACTGGAGCTGCCCCGGACCACGAGGCTCGTGGCGCTGCATCCGTCGCTCCAGTGCGCGGCGGTGCTCGGGCCGGGGCGCATCGAGATGGTGGGCCGGGCGCGGGACGGAAGTCCGGTGGAGACGCCGGCGCGAGCCTGGACGCGGCCCACGCAGGCGATGGGGTTCGACGTCACCGGCGACGGCCTGTGGACGAGCGGCATCGAGGACGGGAGGGCCTGGGTGCGCGTCCTGGATGCCCGAACGTTATCGGACGTCGCGGGGACGGAGGCCGGGCTCGGGCTGGAGACGCCCCCGCTGGGTGAGGACGACCTGGACGGGCTGCACGAATGGATCTCGCACCCGCGCCTGCCGGTGATGGGCGTGGCGGTGAGCCAGGGGCAGGAAGGCACCTGGCTCACGTTCGTGGAGCGTGGCGCTGCGGGGCTCGTGCGCGGCGCGGCGGTGGCTTCGGTGGATGCGCCGTTCTATCCGGCGGGGTTCCTGCCGGATGGCTCGGGCTTCATTGGCGTAGGGGGCTCGTGGGTGCGGCGCTGGACGTACCCGGAGGTCACGCTGGCGGCGGAGTTCGCGCTGCCGGAGGCCGGGACGCTGGCGACGGGCTACATGGCGCTGGTGCTGGAGGGGGCGGTGCTGGTGGCGGTGGAGGACCTGCTGGAGGCGGGTGAGTGGTACCTGCTGCAACTGGACCCCGGCTCGCTGCGGCCCGTGTGCGCGTGGGAGCTGCCGCTGTCCACGGAGGCCGTCACGTCGGTGCACCTGTTGCCCGGGGGCTTCGTGCTGTCGCCCGAGGACGGGCAGCTCTGGCGCCTGCCCGCGGAGGTCGGCATGCCCCTGGGGGAGTCGAGCGGCTAACCGCCTATGAGCCGGTGGCTACGAGTCAGCGCCTTGGAGGCACGAGCCCGGAGCTAACCGCCCACGATCCGCTGCCAGGAGCGGCTCAGCGCCTCGGAGGCGCGCGCGACGTCGTCCTCGGTCGTGCGGCGGCCGAGCGTGAGGCGCACGGAGCCGAGCGCGTCTTCTGGGGCGATGCCCATGGCCAGGATGACCGCGGAGGCGCTCTCGTGACCTTCGTGGCACGCGGAGCCCGTCGAGGCGGCGACCTCGGGTGCGCCGTCGAGCACCGCGCTCCCGGAGGCTCGCGGGAAGCGCACGTTGAGCGTGTTGGGCAGGCGCAGCTCGCGGTGGCCGTTGAGCGCGAGGCCGGGAACCGCGCTCCCGAGTCGCGCGCCCAGGAGGTCGCGGAGGCGCCGCATGCGCGCGGCCGTCGCATCCAGGTCGCGGCCCACGGCTTCGCACGCGGTGCCGAGCCCGACGATGGACGCGACGTTCTCGGTGCCTGGACGCAAGCCGCGTTCGTGGCTCGCGCCGAGCGCGAAGGGAACCAGCGGCGTGCCGCGCTTCACATAGAGCGCTCCGACGCCCTTGGGCGCGTAGAGCTTGTGGCCGGCGATGGAGAGCAGGTCGATGCCGAGCTCGCGCACCTGGACCGGCACCTTGCCAAGCGACTGCGCGGCGTCGGAGTGGACCAGGGCGCCCGCCGCGTGGGCGAGCTTCGCGAGAGCGGAGACCGGTTGCAGCACGCCGGTCTCGTTGTTCGAGTGCATGACAGTGACGAGCGCGGTGTCGCCATCCAGGGCCTCGCGCGCCTCGTCGACGCGGGCGCACCCGTCGCCATCGACCCCGATGCGCGTCACGCGTCGTCCGTGCGATTCGAGCCATGCACACGGGCGGGCCGTGGCCGGGTGCTCGATGCACGTCGTGAGGACGTGGCGCTTCGACGCGAGCGCCTCCGTCACGCCGCGGATGGCGAGGTTGTTGGCCTCCGTGCCGCCGGAGGTGAAGACGATCTCCTCCGCGTCACAGCCGAGGAGCGCCGCGACCTGCTCGCGGGCCTGGGCGACCGCGCTCCGGGCCTGGGCGCCGTAGCCGTGGTTGCTGGAAGGATTGCCGAAGTGCTCGCGCAGGTACGGGAGCATGGCGTCGACGACCTCCGGCAGGAGCGGCGTCGTCGCGTTGTGGTCGAGATAGACGGGGTGGGGTGTCCGCAGCGGCTCCATGCCTCGCATCCTCCGCTCAAGTATCGAACTGCGTACGGGAGTTCGAACGTGCTTGGAATGGGCAGCGAGGCTGTCTGTAAGGTTCAGCGTCATGAGCGATCCGAACTTCGTGAATCAGGGGCCTGAAGGAATCCCACCGCCGCAACAGGCAGAGCCGCCCAAGGCACCGTCGCGGGGCAAGGTCCTGGGCATCCTGATCGCACTGATGGTCTTGGGGGTGGTGGCGTCGTACTTCGGCTTGAAGCGCCAGGTGGAGCCGCCGCCCGTGGTGACGACACCGTCGGTGGTGGACGCGGGCGTGGCGGAGGCGCCCGCGGAGGTGTCGCTGCCGGAGAGCGACGGCCGCATCCGCGACCTGGCGGGCAAGCTCTCGGTGGACCCGGAGCTGGCCCGGTGGCTCCAGGAGCAGGACCTGGCGCGCCGGTTCACGGCGTCCGTGAGCAACATCGCCGAGGGCGAGAGTCCTCGGACCTCACTGTCGTTCATGGCGCCCGCGGGGGCGTTCGAGGTGGGCGCGGCCGAGGCGAACGGGCGCTCGGTGATCGCGCCGCTGAGCTATGCGCGCTACGACCTGGTGGCCCGGGTGCTGGGCTCGGTGGACGTGTCCGGCGCGGCGATGGTGTACCGGGAGCTGAAGCCGCTGATCGACCAGGCGTACCGGGAGATCGCGCCGCCGGATCAGACCTTCGAAACGGCCTTTGGCCGGGCCATCCAGCACCTGCTGGCGGTGCCGGTGCCCCAGGGGCCGGTGGAGGTCGAGCCGAAAGGCGCGCTGTACGTCTACGCGTCGCCGGAGCTGGAGGGCCTGAGCAAGGCCCAGAAGCATCTGCTGCGGATGGGGCCGGGGAACATGCGGGTCATCCAGGCGAAGCTGCGGGAGCTGCGCACGGCGTTGAGCCTGCCGACACCGGCGCCGGCGGCGCCCGAACCGTTGCCGGATCAGGCGCCGGGGCAGTCAGAAACCCAGGAATGACGGCTACTTGGACTTCTTCCTGCCGCCCTTGGCAGGGGGCGGCGGCTTGGGCTTTTCCTTGTCGCCGATGATTTGGAACGAGGCCCGGAGGTCCTCGACGTCGCGGCCGCGCGAGTCCTGGAACGCCGAGCCCGTCTGGGCGTCCACGACGAGGGTGTACGAGTAGCCCGTCTTGAGCGGCTGCGGCAGGTGGATGCGGTACACGAGGCCGTCGTCGTCCTCGGAGGCGGAGTCATCGGAGACCATGGCCCGGTCGGCTTCGTCCATCAGGCGGACGCGGTAGTTCTTGAGCCCCAGGGTGCTGCGGAGCTCCAGGTCGGAGGTGGGCTCCACGAGCGGCTTTTCCTCCAGGGCCAGGGGGATGAGCGCGGAGCCGCCATCCGGGGACAGGTACTGGAGGGTGAAGACCACGGCCTCGGGGCCGGAGTCTGGGGTGGCCGTGGCGCCGGTGACGCCGCTGTCCAGTGGAGCCTGGGCGGTCTTTTCGGGGCAGCCCGTCAGCAGGGCCGCGGTGAGGCCGCACAGCGCGGCGAGTCCGGTTCGACGGAAGAAGCGCATGGGGCGGCAAGGTACGTTCCGGACCCAGGCTCGGGAAGCACGAGATTTCACGGCCCCGGGACCGAAGGTTGATGGCTGACGGTGACCTGGGGGCAGGTGGAATCCCTGGGGAATCCACGGTCGTAACGTCTGATAAGAATCCACGGTCGTAACGTCTGATAAGAAGCGTTATGTAAACTAAGCCTCTGGGGTCCTGGGTGGGGTTCTTGGAGCCTGTCCCCCATTGGCTCGATTCCGCGGCTCCGTACAGGCCAAGCCGCCCCCGGACCGGCTCGCCAAGAACCTGTCCGTCACCGCCGGACAACGTCGCGCAGAGCGCGGCCCAAAGCTGTGCCGCCCTGCCCGCCGAGGAAGACTCGTCGGACAGTCGGACAGGTTTCCAGTGACCGCGACCTGGCGCCGCTTTGGGGCCTGGGGCCGTGATCGCGAGGCCGCGAGGCTTCAGCGCGCGTGCGGCCTCGTCCACCACCCCGTCCAGTTCAGCCTGCGCGAACTGTGGCGCGCCCAGGCCCTGGCTTCCGTGCTCAGGATCGCCTGCACGCGGGCCCCCAGATCGTGCAACCGGGCACCACACCGGGCGCGTCTGCGCGCGCACGGGCAGCCCGACTTCACTCGGACGCGCTGCGTTGGGACGCCTCGGGTCCGAAAGCGCCTGCCCGGCGGACGCCCCTGGGAATCGTTCGGGCGCTCGGACGTTGTGCGTCCGGCGTGGGCGCTTTCCCAGCTTGACCGATGCAGGGTCATCCCTCACAAACGCCCCGTCCCCGCGGGTTCTCCGTCCCGCGGCCCCGAAAGGATTTCACTCATGAAGCGATTGGTCGTCATCGCCGCCCTCGTGGGTGCCGCTCCGGCGCTCGCCGATGAAGGCATGTGGACGTACAACAACTTCCCCGCCGCCAAGGTGAAGGAGAAGTACGGCTTCGAGCCGAGCCAGCAGTGGCTGGAGAAGCTTCGCCTGGGCGCGGTGCGGCTGGCCGGCGGCTGCTCGGCGAGCTTCGTGTCGCCGGACGGCCTGGTGATGACGAACCACCACTGCGCGCGCGGCTGCATCGAGCAGCTCTCCAGCGCGAAGCAGGACTACCTCGCCAACGGCTTCTACGCGAAGACCCAGGCCGAGGAGAAGCAATGCCCGGCGATGGAGGTGAACCAGCTCGTCGAGATCACCGACGTCACGGATCAGCTCAACAAGGCCACCCAGTCGCTGACCGGCAAGCAGTACTCGGACACGCTGAAGGCGGAGATGGCCAAGGTGGAGAAGGCCTGCGCCAACGGCGACGACAAGGTCCGCTGCGACGTCGTCACGCTGTACCAGGGCGGCAAGTACAACCTCTACAAGTACCGCCGGTACCAGGACGTGCGCCTGGTGTTCGCCCCCGAGCACGCCATCGCCTTCTTCGGCGGTGACCCGGACAACTTCGAGTTCCCCCGCTACGACCTGGATGTGTCCTTCGTGCGCATCTACCAGGACAAGCAGCCGGTGAAGACGCCGGACTACTTCAAGTGGTCCGAGCACGGCGCGAAGGACGGCGAGCTCACGTTCGTGGCCGGCAACCCGGGCCGCACCTCTCGCGCGCTGACCATCGCGGAGCTGGAGTACATCCGCGACGTGTCCATGCCCAAGACGCTCATGCACCTCTCCGAGCTGCGCGGCATGCTCACCGAGTTCCAGAAGCGCGGCCCCGAGCAGAAGCGCATCTCCAGCAACATCCTGTTCGGCGTGGAGAACGCCCTCAAGGCGTCCAAGGGCCGCGAGGAGGCGCTGCTGGACAAGACGTTCTTCGCCTCCAAGGTCGCCGCGGAGCAGGAGCTGCGCAAGAAGGTCGACGCGAACCCCGAGCTGAAGAAGAAGTACGCCGGCGCGTGGGATGAGATCGCCAAGGCGGAGGCGCAGCTCAAGAACATCCGCAAGGACCTGAACTTCATGGAGCAGGGCTCGGGCTTCTCCTCCACCCTGTTCAGCATCGCCAAGACGCTGGTGCGCGCCGCCGAGGAGCTGCCCAAGGACAACGGCCAGCGACTGCGCGAGTTCAACGACGCCAACCAGCCCGCGCTCAAGGCGCAGCTCCTCAGCCCCGCGCCCATCTACCCGGAGCTGGAGATCGCCCGCCTGACCTTCGGCCTCACCAAGCTGCGGGAGGAGCTGGGCGCGCAGCACCCGTTCGTGAAGAAGGTGCTCGGCAAGGAGTCCCCGGCGCAGCTGGCCACCCGCGTGGTGAAGGGCAGCAAGCTGGCGGACGTGAAGACGCGCAAGGCGCTCTTCGATGGCGGCAAGAAGGCCGTGGACGCGTCTAAGGACCCGATGCTCCAGCTGGCCGCCCTGGTGGACCCGGACGCCCGCGCCATCCGCAAGAAGTTCGAGGATGACGTGGAGTCCGTCATCCGGAAGAACAGCGAGCTCGTCGCCAAGGCGAAGTTCGAGATCTACGGCACCAGCCAGTACCCAGACGCGACCTTCTCCCCGCGCGTGTCCTTCGGCTCCGTGAAGGGCTACACGCAGAACGGCCAGCAGGTCGCCCCCATCACCCAGATGTCCGGCACCTTCGAGCACGCCACGGGGCAGGAGCCGTTCGCGCTGCCCAAGTCGTGGCTGAAGTCGGAGAAGGTCATCACCGGCACCACGCCCATGAACTTCGTCACCACCAACGACATCATCGGCGGCAACTCCGGCTCGCCCGTGGTGAACAAGAACCACGAGATCGTCGGCCTGGTGTTCGACGGCAACATCCAGTCGCTGGGCGGCGAGTACGGCTTCGACGAGTCCGTGAACCGCACGGTGGCCGTGCACTCGGACGCCATCATCGAGGCGCTCCAGAAGGTCTACGGCGCCAACCGCGTCCTGGAGGAGCTGCGCCCCGGGAGCACCAAGGTGGCGCCGGTGAAGGCGAACCCGGCGGGGTAGGCTTCCCCCGGGCTTCTTCGTGAAGCACCCCGAGAGGCTGTCCGGTTCGCTCCGGGCAGCCTCTTCGTTCATCCACTCCTGAGCCAGCCATGCGCCTCCGCCCTGCCCTGTTCGCCGTGACCTCCACCGCCGCGCTCTGTCTGGCGGCCTGCGCCGGGAAGCGCCCCGCGGAGGCACCGCCCGCCGCCGTCCAGGACGTGGTCTCCACGGTGGACGTGGACCACTTCTGGGAGGCCTACGACGCCGTCCGGAGCACGGCCGAGCCGGCCGAGCAGCTGGCCCGCTTCCAGGCCCTCTACATCGACCGGGGCACGCCGGGGCTGCACAGCTTCATGCGCGCGAGGCGCTACACGGCGCAGGGCTACGTGGACGCCATCCGGAGCTACCCCCGCTTCTGGGAGTCCGTGCGCCCCCTGACGGCGCGCGCCCGGGAGTCCGCGGCCCGCGTGGCCCCCACCCTGGAGCGCTTCCGCGCCCTCTACCCCCGGCTGGGCGCCGCGGAGGTGTACTTCACCGTGGGCGCCCTCAACTCGAGCGGCACCGCGCTCGACGGCCGGGTGCTCCTGGGCGCGGAGCTGGCCACCGGCGACGACCGGGTGGATGTCTCCGAGCTTCCGCCCAAGCTGCGCGTGGCGCTGGGCACCTACTTCCAGAGCCGCCCCTACGAAGGCATGGACCTGCTCATCGCCCACGAGGCCGTGCACACGCGGCAGAAGGTCCCCGCGGACGTGCTGGTGGACTGGGTCGTCTACGAGGGCGTGGCGGACTTCGTGGCCGAGCAGGTCACCGGCAAGCTGCCCACGCTCGCCTACGTCACCTACGGCCCCCAGCACGACGCGGAGCTGCGCGAGCGCTTCCGCGAGGCCCAGGACGCGACGACCTTCGCCCCGTGGCTCTGGTCCGGGCCGGACAACGCGGACGGCGTGGCGGACCTGGGCTACTACGTGGGCTACGCCATCGCCCGCGCCTACCATGCGAAGGCCCCGGACAAGCAGGCGGCGCTCCAGCGGATGATCGAGCTGGACTACGCGGACACCGCCGCGGTGAAGACCTTCGTCAGGGAGAGCGGCTACCTGCCGTGAGACCGGGAAAACCCCGGCCCCCGGGGATGGGAGCATTCATGGACGCGCGTGCGGAGCAGTTCATGCGGGACGGGTTCCTGCGCATCGACCGGGCCTTCCCCCGGGCGCTCGCGGACGCGGCGCGGGCCCTCCTCTGGCGCGACACGGGGTGCGATCCGGACCGGCCCTCCACCTGGACCCGGCCCGTCATCCGCCTGGGCATGTACCCCCAGGCGCCCTTCGTGGACGCCGCGAACACCCCCGTGCTGCGTGAGGCATACGACGCGCTCGTGGGCGCCGGGCGATGGCTGCCGCTGAAGGCCATGGGCACGTTCCCCGTGCGCTTCCCCGCTCCGGAGGACCCGGGCGACGCGGGGTGGCACATCGACATGGGGTTCGACTTCGAGAAGCCGGACTTCATGGACTGGCGCGCCAACGTCGCCTCGAAGGGCCGGGCGCTGCTCATGCTCTTCCTCTTCTCCGACGTGGGCGAGGACGACGCGCCCACCCGCCTCCGCGTGGGCTCGCACCAGGACATCGCGCGGCTGCTGGGGCCGGCCGGTGAAGCGGGCCTGACGCTGCGCCAGCTGGCGGCGAACGGCTTCGAGGAGTCCGCCCACCGGCGCGAGGTGCTGGCCACGGGCGAGGCGGGCACCGTCTACCTGTGCCACCCCTTCCTCGTGCACGCGGCCCAGGCCCACCGGGGGACGCGGCCTCGCTTCATGGCGCAGCCGCCGCTCCTGCCCCGGGAGCCCCTGAGCCTGGCCCGGCTCCCGGAGGACACCTCGCCGGTGGAGGAGGCCATCCGGCGCGCGGTGACGTGAGGCCCTGCCGCCTCACTCCCACTCGATGGTGGCGGGCGGCTTGGAGGAGATGTCGTAGACGACGCGGTTGATGCCGCGCACCTCGTTGGTGATGCGCGAGGAGATCTTCTCCAGCAGGGGGAACGGCAGGCGCGCCCAGTCCGCCGTCATGCCGTCCACGCTGGTGACGGCGCGCAGCACGCAGGTGGACTCGTAGGTGCGCTCGTCGCCCATCACGCCCACGCTCTGCACCGGCAGCAGCACGGCGAAGGCCTGCCAGACCTCCTTGTACAGGCCGGCCTGATGGATCTCCTCCTGCACGATGGCGTCCGCGCGGCGCACCAGGTCCAGGCGCTGCTCCGTCACTTCGCCCAGCACGCGGATGGCCAGGCCCGGGCCCGGGAAGGGCTGGCGGGAGACCATCTCGTCCGGCAGGCCCAGCTCGCGGCCCAGGGCGCGGACCTCGTCCTTGAACAGCTCGCGCAGGGGCTCCACCAGCTTGAGCTTCATCTGCTCCGGCAGGCCGCCCACGTTGTGGTGGCTCTTGATGGTGACGGAGGGGCCCTTCCACGACACGGACTCGATGACGTCCGGGTACAGCGTCCCCTGCGCCAGGAAGCCCGCGTCCTGCACGTCGCGTGAGGCCTCCTCGAACACGGCGATGAACTCCCGGCCGATGATCTTCCGCTTCTGCTCCGGATCCGTCACGCCGGCCAGCTTCGCCAGGAAGCGCTCCCGCGCGTCCACCGTCTTCAGCGGCACGTGGAAGCGGTCCACGAAGAGCGCCTCCACCTGCGCCCGCTCGTTCTGACGCAGCACGCCGTTGTCCACGAAGATGCACTGGAGCCGGGGCCCGATGGCCCGGTGCAGCAGGAGCGCCGCCACGGAGCTGTCCACGCCGCCGGACAGGCCGCAGATGACGCGGCCCTCGGCGCCCACCTGCTTGCGGATGCTCTCCACCGCCTCGTCGATGAAGCCCTTCATCGTCCACGACCCGGAGACCTTGCAGTCGTTGAAGAGGAAGGCGCGCAGCATGGCCTTGCCCTGCGGCGTGTGGACGACCTCCGGGTGGAACTGGAAGCCATACCAGGGGTGCGTCGCGTGGGCCGCCGCCGCGAAGGGCGAGTTGCCGCTGCGGCCGATGGCCTCGAAGCCCGGGGGCAGCGCGTCCACCCGGTCGCCGTGGCTCATCCACACCTGCACCTGGTCCCCCGGGCGGAACTCCGCGAAGGGGCCCCGGGCGGAGAGGACCTCCACCGCCGCGCTGCCGAACTCGCGGTGGGCGCTCCGGTCGATGCGACCGCCCAGCAGCTTGGCGAGGAGTTGGAGCCCATAGCAGATGCCCAGCACCGGGACGCCGGCCTCGAAGACGTAGGGGTCACAGCGCGGGGAGCCGGGCGCCTCCACGGACGCCGGCCCTCCGGAGAGGATGATCCCCCTGGGGGCGAACTGGCGGAGGTCTGCGGCGGGGAGGTCCGGGCGGTGGATCTCGCAGTAGACGCCCAGCTCGCGCACCCGGCGGGCGATGAGCTGGGTGTACTGGCTCCCGAAATCAAGGATCAGGATCTTCTCGGAGTGCAGGTCCACCGGCGATTCTCCCAGGGGGCGTCGTTGACGGGTGGGGGCCCTTATCGCTACAAACTTCGGGAAATCAACGCTGAAAGGCCGTCAATTGTTCGTGCGCCGCCTGTCCGCTTCCACTGCAGCAGCCATGCTCCTCCTGTCCTCCGCGGGGTGCGTGAAGGAGATCACCTCCGACGAGCGTCTGGAGCGTGACACCCGCAGCGTCGCGGTGAAGGACGCGCCCGGGGTCGAGGCGCTGTCCAAGCTCACCTGCGATGACACCTCCGCGCCCCTCAACAAGGCGCGCGACGTGAACCGCCCGGAGTCCGACCGACTGGTGGACTACGTCAACCTGTACTCGTCCCTGAAGGACCGGACCCACACCTTCGAGGAGGCCATGGCCCGCAACCCGGACCTGAGCTACCGCGAGGGCAGCCAGGGCCTGGTCAACGCCAAGGACACCTGCATCCAGCAGACCGCGGACGTCCGGGTGGAGTTCGAGACCTACCTGCGCGAGCTGGTGAGCGTGCCCACGGTGCAGGAGATCAAGGGTGGCAACACCGTCACGGTGGCCCGCCTGGACTTCAGCACCCTGAGGAAGGCCATCGAGGCGCTGGACCCGGACGACCGCGAGTCGCTCCTCCAGAGCGTGAACGCGGCGGAGAAGCGCGTGTCCGCCACGTCCCTCCCCGCCGAGGACGCGTCCTCCGGCGGCAAGCGCCGCGGCAAGTAGCCCCCGGCTTCCCCTCCCCCGGCGCGCTCGCCGGGGGAGCTGTTCCCCACCCCGTGGCCCCTGCTGGGAGGGGCCGGGACACGCCGGTGGCGCTACTCCATCCGGTAGTTGGGCGCTTCCTCGGTGATGATGACGTCGTGCACGTGGCTCTCCTTGAGCCCGGCGGACGTGATGCGCACGAAGTTGGCCTTCGTGCGCAGCTCCTCGATGGTGGCGCACCCCACGTAGCCCATGCCGCTGCGGATGCCACCCAGCATCTGGTGCACGTTCATGGAGAGCGTGCCCTTGTACGGGACGCGGCCCTCGATGCCCTCGGGCACCAACTTCACGGCCTCCACGTCGGACTGGAAGTAGCGGTCCTTGGCGCCCTGCTTCATGGCGCCCAGGCTGCCCATGCCCCGGTAGCTCTTGTAGCTGCGGCCCTGGTACAGGATGACGTCGCCGGGGGCCTCCTCGGTGCCGGCGAACAGCGAGCCGATCATCACGGAGCTGGCGCCCGCGGCGAGCGCCTTCACGATGTCGCCCGAGTACTTGATGCCGCCGTCGGAGATGATGGGGATGCCGTGCTTGTCCGCCTCGCGGGCGCAGTCATCCACCGCCGTCACCTGGGGCACGCCCACGCCGGCCACCACGCGGGTGGTGCAGATGGAGCCCGGGCCGATGCCCACCTTCACCGCGTCCACGCCCGCTTCAATCAGGGCGCGCGTGCCCTCCGCGGTGGCCACGTTGCCGGCGACGAGGTCGAAGCCCTTGAAGTTCTTGCGCGTGTCGCGCACGCCCTCGATGACGCCCTTCGAGTGGCCGTGCGCGGTGTCCACCACGATGACGTCCACGCCCGCCTTCACCAGCGCGTCGATGCGGGCCTCGCGGTCCGGCGACACGCCCACGGCGGCGGCGCAGAGCAGGCGGCCCTTGGCGTCCTTGGCGGCGTACGGGTGGGTGCGGCGCTTCTCGATGTCCTTGATGGTGACGAGGCCCTTGAGCTCGTAGGCCTCGTTGACGACGAGGAGCTTCTCGATGCGGTGCTCGTGCAGGAGCTTCTGGGCGTCGTCCTGGGTGATGCCCTCGCGGCCGGTGACGAGCTTCGTCGTCATCACGTCCTCGACCTTCTGGGAGAAGTTCTTCTCGAAGCGCACGTCGCGGCTGGTGAGGATGCCCACCAGGCGCTTGCCCTGCACCACGGGCACGCCGGACACGCCGTGCTGCTTCATCAGCTCCAGCGCGCGGGAGAGCGGCGCCTTCGGGTCGATGGTGATGGGGTCCACCACCATGCCGCTCTCGAACTTCTTGACCTTGAGGACCTCCAGGGCCTGCTGCTCGGGCGTCATGTTCTTGTGGATGACGCCGATGCCGCCCTCCTGGGCCATGGCGATGGCGGTGCGCGCCTCTGTCACGGTGTCCATGGCGGCGGACAGGAGGGGCACGTTCAGGCGGATGTTGCGGGTGAGGCGGGTGGTGAGGTCGGCATCACGCGGGGTGACGGCGCTCTCACCGGGCAGCAGGAGCACGTCGTCGAAGGTGAGGGCCAGCCGGATATCGGGGTTCAACATGGGGGCTCCCGGAGGCCCCGCGGGGCACCAGCGCCCGGCGGGTGCGTGTCCATACGGTTTGCGCGGCTGCCGCGCAATGGAAGAAGGTTTTTTGCCGCCCGTTCCCAGGCACTTCAGGTGATACTCCGCGTCCCACACTCAACCCCTTGGGACTGGGACCGGGCCTTGGCGGATTTGAATCAAGCGGGGGCGGTCGGGCTGGTGGTGAAGCTGCCCTTCGCCACCCCCGAGGAGTTCCTCGCGAAATACGGGGGCAACATCACCCGGGGCGGCATCTATTTGCGCGCCAAGGCCGTGCGCCCTCCGGGCACGGCCGTCACCCTGGACCTCCGCCTGGCGAGCGGCGACCGGCTCCTCTACACGGCGGCCATCGTCCACTTCGTCACCGGGCAGCAGGGCCAGGGCATCTCCGGCATGGGCCTGAAGTTCGGGGAGGCGGACGCGGCGACGCGCCGGTTCCTGGACGCCGCGGTGGCCATCCTGCCCCACGCCCAGTCGGACGTGCCGCCCGTGCCCAACGGCGTGGGGCCGGTGGACTACACGGTCCCCGCCCCCGCGGCGGCCCCCGCCCTGCCCCCGGCCGCGGACGCGGGCGCCGCCCCTCAGGTGGAGGCCCCCGCCGCGCCCGCCCTGGAGATGGTGACGGACGCCGCGCTGGAGCTGAACACGGCGGAGCCGCCCCGGACGGGGCCTGTGATTGGCATCGACCTGGGGACGACGAACTCGTGCGCCGCGTTCGTGCGGGGCAACAAGCCCGGGGTGCTGCCCAGCCGCGAGGGCCACAACACGGTGCCCTCCATCCTGGCGTTCAACCAGCGCGGCAAGCTGGTGGTGGGCCACCCCGCGAAGGGGCAGATGCTCACCAACCCGCGCCAGACGGTGTACGGCGCCAAGCGGCTGGTGGGCCGGCCCTACGCGTCGCCCATCGTCGAGCACATCAAGGGCCGCTTCCACTACGAGATCGCCGCGGGCCAGAACGGCGAGGCGGCGGTGCGCCTGGGCGACCGCATCTATTCGCTCCAGCAGATCTCCGCGCTGATCCTCCGCGAGGTGCGCGAGGTGGCGCAGAACCAGCTGGGCCAGCAGCTCTCGCGGGCGGTCATCACGGTGCCCGCCTACTACAACGACAACCAGCGGCACGCGGTGCGCGAGGCGGGCAGGCTCGCGGGCCTGTATGTGGAGCGCATCCTCAACGAGCCCACGGCGGCGGCGCTGGCGTACGGCTACGGCAAGAAGCTGAACCAGCGCGTGCTGGTGTACGACCTGGGCGGCGGCACGTTCGACGCGTCGGTGCTGGAGCTGCACGACACCGTCTACGAGGTGATCTCCACCGGCGGCGACACGTTCCTGGGCGGCATCGACTTCGACAACGCCATCGTGGAGTACCTCCTGGAGGAGTTCCAGCGGCAGACGGGCCGCGCCTTCCAGGGGGACCGGGTGGCCCTGCAGCGCATCAACGACGCGGCGGAGCGGGCCAAGTGCGCCCTGTCCGAGCGCTCCGAGATGCGGGTGCACGTGGCCTTCATCACGATGATCGACAACAAGCCATACGACCTGGACGTCACGCTCACGCGGCAGAAGTTGATCGCGCTGACGGAGGGGCTGGTGGACCGCACGGTCCGGGTCTGCGAGGAGGTGCTACAGGCCAAGGGGCTGAAGCCACAGGACATCGACGAGGTGATCCTGGTCGGTGGGCAGAGCCGCTTCCCGCTGGTGCACGAGAAGATCACGAAGTTCTTCGGGCGGCCGCCCAGCAAGGGCGTGCACCCGGACGAGGCCGTGGCGCTGGGCGCCGCGCTCCTGGCGCACAGCCTGGGGCAGTTGGAGGGCGTGGTGCTCATCGACGTGCTGCCCATGGCCATTGGCGTGGGGCTGCCGGGTGGGCGCTTCAAGCCGGTGCTGGAGCGCAACGTGTCGCTGCCGGCGGCCAAGAGCTACACGCTCTCCACGCACCGGGACGAGCAGACGGAGCTGGAGCTCACCGTCTTCCAGGGCGACTCCGAGCGCGCGCAGGACAATGAGTACCTGGGCACGCTGCGGCTCGCGGGCCTGCCGAAGAAGGCCCGGGGCGCGGTGCAGGTGACGGTGACCTTCGAGGTGAACAACGAGTCGCTGCTGAAGGTGACGGCTCGGGAGGGCACCACGGGGCGCGAGGTGGTCAGCACCTTCACGACCCGCGACACGCCGGAGGCGGTGAAGGCGCGGCTGGCGCAGGAGGAGGCCGCTCCGGCACCGGTGCCGCCGGGGGGGGCGGCGCCCGCGGGGCGCAAGGTGGTGATGTCCGCGCCGGTCGTTCCGGAGGCGACGCCGGAGGCCTCCGTCGTGTCGAAGCAGAAGGGCTTCATGGGGTGGTTGAAGGGGCTGTTCGGCCGCGCGTGACGGCGCGGCGGGTCCCTGCTCCGTGAGCAGGCTTGCGTCATGGGACTCCCGGGATTCCTCACCGGGAGTGCCTCGGGACAGGGCAGCCGGGCTGCTATGAAGTGCCGGCGTTCTTTCGACCCCTGGACGGCTCCCCGTGCACGACCTTTCGCGAACCCTCCCCGGCGTCCTGCTGAAGCTTGTCCAGGGGCCCTCGGCCCGCGCGCCGCTCTACACGTTCCTGGGAGATGACGGCGAGGAGGCCGTCTGGAGCGCGTTCGAACTGGACGTGCGCGCGAGGCGCATCGCGGCGGCGCTGCGGGAGCGGGGCGCGGTGGGGGAGCGCGTGCTGCTGCTCTACCCGCCGGGGCTGGACTACATCGCGGGCTTCTTCGGCTGTCTCTACGCGGGCGCGGTGGCGGTGCCGGCGTATCCGCCGGACCCGATGCGGCTGGAGCGCACCCTGCCCCGCTTGCGCGCCATCATCCAGGACGCTCGGGCGTCGGTGGTGCTCACCACGGCCGGCATCCTGGAGCTGTCGGACTTCGTCTTCGAGCAGGCGCCGGACTTCCGCGCGCTGCACTGGATGGCGACGGACGCGCTGCCGGAGGGCGGCGAGCGGGACCTGGTGGCGCCGGAGGGCCTGGGGGCGGAGTCGCTCGCGTTTCTCCAGTACACGTCCGGAAGCACGGGCACGCCGAAGGGCGTGATGCTCACGCACGGCAACCTCTTGCACAACCTGTCGCTGATCCACGGCGCCTTCGGGGCGCACGCGGACAGCGTGGGCGTCATCTGGCTGCCGCCGTACCACGACATGGGCCTCATCGGCGGCATCCTGGAGCCGCTGTTTGGAGGCTTCCCGGTGACGCTGCTGTCGCCGATGACGTTCCTCAAGCGGCCCATGGCGTGGCTGGAGGCGGTGTCGCGCCACGGGGGCACCATCAGCGGCGGGCCGAACTTCGCGTTCGACCTGTGCGTGAAGAAGAGCACGCCGGAGGAGCGGCGGGCGTTGGACCTGAGCCGGTGGGAGGTCGCCTTCTGCGGCGCGGAGCCGATTCGTCCCGAGACGCTGGAGCGCTTCGTGGAGGCGTTTGGCCCCAGCGGCTTCCGGCGAGAGGCCTTCTACCCCTGCTACGGGCTGGCGGAAGGGACGCTCATCGTCTCCGGAGGCGAGAAGTCGGCGCCGCCGGTGTCGGTGACGCTGTCGGGCGCGGCGCTGGAGCGGCACCGGGCGGAGGAGGTGGACGCGGCGGAGCCCGGGGCGCGGACGCTGGTGGGGTGTGGCCGGACGCTGGCGGAGCAGCGAATCGCCATCGTGGACCCGGAGACGCTGGAGCGACGCGTGACCGGGGCGGTGGGCGAGGTCTGGGTGTCGGGGCCGAGTGTCGCCCAGGGGTATTGGGGCCGGGAGGAAGCGACGCGCGAGACGTTCCAGGCGCGCATCGCGGGTGAGGACGGGGGGCCGTACCTGCGCACGGGGGACCTGGGATTCCTGCGGCCGGAGGGCGAGCTGTACGTCACCGGGCGGCGCAAGGACCTGCTCATCCTGCGAGGGCGCAACCACTACC
>JAFADT010000932.1 GCA_023424585.1 Pseudomonadota bacterium | reverse complement strand
CCGCCTACCTGCGCCTGCTGCTGGCCCGGGAGCGGCAGAAGCTGGTGAACGCCGCGGAGGAAGCGGCGGCGCGCACCGTCCAGGCCACGGAGAAACGCTACGCGGCCGGGGACGTGCCCGCGGTGGACCTCAACGTGGCGAAGGTCGCGCAGGCCCGGGCCCGCGCGGAGGTCCAGGTCGCGACAGGAGAGGTCCACGCGCTGCGGGAGGAGCTGGAGGCGCGCGTGGGCTACCGCGCGCGGCCCCAGGTCCCCTACGAGGATGATCTGCGCACCCTCGCGCTGGCGCCCGTTCGCGCGGCGCCGGACGGCGCGGAGACGCGCGCGGACCTGGTGGCGCTGGAGCAGGAGCAGGTCCAGGCGAAGGCCGCCGCGACGCTGGGCCGACGCCAGGTGCTGCCGGACGTGGCGGTGGGCGTGCGCTACCAGAAGGAGGCGGACGAGACGGTGTTCCTGGGGACGCTCAGCGTGCCCCTGCCCCTCTTCGCCCGAGGCCAGGAAGCGCGCCTCGTCGGAGAAGCGGACGCAAGCCGCGCCGAGGCGGAGCTGCGCGCCGCGCGCACCGTCGTGCCCGCCCAGGTCCAGGCCGCGGAGTATCGCTACCGCGCGAGCCGGGACGCGCTCGGGGCCCTGGAGCAGGTGCTGCCGCTGCTGGACGACAACGAAGCGCTCGCGCAGCGCTCGTACGACGCCGGGGAGATGGACCTCGCGGCCTTCCTCCTCGTGCGCCGCGACACGCTGGAGGCGCGGGCCGCGTGGCTCGAAGGCCTGCTGCGCCTGGCCCTCGCCCGCGTACAGCTCGAAGTGGAGACAGGAGTCCTGCCATGAAGCCCACCCTGCTGCTAATGGTTGCCCTCGTGGGCCTCACCGCCTGCAAGTCCTCGAAGGCGGAGCACGACGACGCGCGCGAACACGGCCACGACGAGGCGACCGAGGAGAAGCTCCACGTCGAGTCCGGGGACGTCATCCACGTGCATGTCCCGAAGGAGATGCTCCGGGATCTGCGCGTCACCACCGCGAAGGTGGAGGCCCGCCCGGGCGGAGAGAGCGTCACCGCGCTGGGGGAGCTGACCTTCAGCGAGGACGCATACGCGGAGGTCTCCACGCCCGTCTCCGCGCGCGTGGCCTCCGTCGCCGTGACGACGGGCCAGGCGGTGAAGCAGGGCCAGCGGCTGGCGGAGCTCCAGAGTCCGGAGCTGGGCCGCGCCCGCGCGGACCTCCAAGCCGCCCAGGCCCGCGCCGCCGCCGCGCGGCAGGCCGCGGATCGCAAGCGCACGCTGGCGGATGAGCGCATCGTCGCGCGCAAGGACGCGCAGGCGGCTGAAGCGGACGCCGCCGCCTCCGAGGCAGACGTCGCCGCCGCCAAGGCCGCGCTCACGGCGCTGGGCGCGGGCGGGGCCGGAGGTGACGGCACCTCCGGCTTCGTGCTCAAGGCGCCCATTGACGGCACCGTCGTGGAGCGCACCGCCCGGCTGGGGCAGATGGCGGATCCGTCCCAGCCGCTCTTCCGCATCGGCGACCTGTCGTCGCTCTGGCTCGTCGTGCACGCGTTCGAGCGGGATGCCGTGCGCCTGAATCCCGGGGCGGAGGCGCGCGTCACGCTCGCCGCGTTCCCGGGCCAGGAGTTCGCCGCGAAGGTGGGCCACGTGGGGCAGCAGGTGGACGCGCGCAGCCGCACCATCCCCGTGCGGCTGGAGCTGGACAACGGCAAGGGGCTCCTGCGGCCGGGCATGTCCGCGTCCGCGTCCATCCCGCTGGGGGAGCCGGGCGCCACGCTCACGGCGGTGCCCGCGTCGGCGCTCCAGCGGCTGGAGAACGGCTGGGTGGTGTTCCTACCCACGCCCGAGGCGGGCGTCTTCGAACAGCGCGAGGTGGGCCGGGGCCGCAGCCTGGGCACGCAGGTGGAGGTCCTGTCGGGGCTGAAGGTGGGCGATGAGGTGGTGGTGGAGGGCGCGTTCCTGCTCAAGGCCGAGGTGGAGAAGTCCCGGGGTGGAGGCGACGAACATGGGCACTGATCCCCGCGAGACGCTGCCGGGGCGCATCCTCCGCGCGTCCTTCACCCGGCCCGGGCTGACGGTGCTCGTCGTCCTGGCGCTGGCGGCCTTCGGCGCGATGGCGCTGCGAAACCTGCGGCAGGACGTGTTCCCGGACCTGTCCGCCCCCATCTTCAACGTCATCGTGCAGAACCCGGCCATGGGCGCCGAGGAGCTGGAGACGGCGGTGGCCATCCCCATGGAGGTGGCGCTGGCGGGCCTGCCGGAGGTGCGCCGCATCCGCTCCACCTCGCAGCTGGGCGTCACGCAGGTGACGGTGGAGTTCGAACCGGACGCGGACTACTTCCGCAGCCGGCAGTACGTGGCGGAGCGCGTGGCGCAGGCCGAGGGCGAGCTGCCGCCCGGCACCGACGCGCCGCTCGTGTCCAGCCTCACCGGCCGGCTCAACGAGGTCTTCGAGTTCACGCTGGAAGCCGAGCCCGGCAGCGCGGACCTGATGGCGCTGCGAGACCTGGCGGACTTCGACATCAAGAACCGGCTGCTCGCGGTGCCCGGCGTCTCGGGCGTGGAGCGGCTGGGCGGCTACCTGCGCCAGTTCCAGGTGCTGCTGGATCCGGATCAGCTGGTGGCGCGCGGCATCACCCTGGACGAGGTGCAACACGGCCTGGAGGGCGCCAGCACCAACACGTCCGGAGGCTTCGTCACGCAGGGCCCCATGGAGTGGACCGTGCGCGCGGTGGGCCGCGCGGAGACGGTCGAGGACCTGAGCAACACCGTGGTCGCGCTGCGGGACGGGACGCCGGTGCTGCTGGGAGACGTGGCGGACGTGCGCGAGGCCCCCGCGCTGCGCCGGGGCCTGGCGCACCGGCTCCAGGGCGAGGTGGTGAGCTGCCGCGTGAGCAAGCAGTTCGGCGCGGACACCGTGCGGGTGGCCGCGGGGGTGCGCGCGGCCATCGACGAGCTGCGCCGCTCGCTGCCGCCGGGCGTGCAGCTGCGCGTCGTCTACGATCAGTCGGAGCTGGTGGGCTCCGCGCTGGGAGGCGTGGGCCGGGCCATCCTGCTGGGCGCGATCCTGGTGGTGGGCGTGCTCTTCCTGCTGCTCGGGGACTGGCGCGCGGCGCTCATCGTCACGCTCACCCTGCCCCTGTCGCTGGCGCTGGCGGGGCTGCTGCTCAAGGCGGCGGGCATCGGGCTCAACACGATGACGCTGGGAGGCCTGGCCATCGCGGTGGGGCTGCTGGTGGACGCGGCCATCATCGTCGTGGAGAACGTCATCCACGACCTGCGCGAGGGCAAGGGCCGCCGCTCGGTGCGCGACGAGGCGCTGGCCGCGGCCCTGGAGGTGGGCCGCCCCATCGCCTTCGCCACGCTCATCGTGGTCGCGGTGTTCATCCCGCTGTTCGCGATGAAGGGCATCGAGGGCCGCATGTACCAGCCGCTCGCGGCGGCGGTGGTGGCGTGCCTGGCCGCGTCGCTCGCGCTGGCGCTCACGCTGGTGCCGGTGGTGTCGGGGCTCCTGTTGCGCGCGCCCCGTGAAGACGCGCCGGAGGACGTGTGGCTCATCCGCAAGGTGAAGGCCGCGTACGCGCCGCTGCTGGAGAAGTGCATGCGCCATGCGGGGCTCGTGCGCGTGGTGGCGCTGGCCATCACCGTGCCCGCGCTAGGGCTGGCCTTCATGGTGGGCAGCGACTTCATGCCCAAGCTGGACGAAGGCGCGTTCCTGCTCCAGACGGTGCTGCCGCCGGAGGCGTCGCTGGACGAGGTGGACCGCCTCAACCACCGCGTGGAGGACGTGCTGCGCGAGTTCCCGGAGGTGGAGGACGTGGTGCGCCGCACCGGCCGCGCCGAGCGCACCGAGGACCCGATGCCCCACACCCTGTCCGACGTGCTGGTGGTCCTCAAGAAGGACGCGACGGGCAGCCACGAAGCGCTGGAGTCGCGGATGCGCGAGGCGGTGGAGAAGGTGCCCGGCGTGTCGGTGCTCTTCACCACGCCGCTGGGGATGCGCATCGACGAGGGGCTGGGCGGCAGCCCCGCGGACCTCTCCGTGCGCATCTTCGGGCCGGACCTGAGCACGCTGGCGGAGCTCGCGGAGCGCACGCGCGCGTTGATGGCGAAGGTGGACGGCGTGGAGGACCTGCGGGTCGAGCAGCTCAGCGGCCTGCCACAGCTGCGCATCGCGGTGAACCGCGCGGCGGTGGCGCGCGTGGGACTGACGCCCGGGGATGTCATCCGGGCCATCCGCGTGGGGCTCGTGGGCGAGGAGTTCGCGCAGATCTGGAGGGGCCAGCGCCGCTACGACCTGGTGCTCCGGCTGGCGGACCATCGCCGGGGCGACGTGAACGCCCTCCGCAACCTGCTGGTGGACGGGCACGACGGCACGCGCATCCCGCTGAGCCAGCTGGCCACCATCGAGGAGACCTCCGGCGCGGGCAGCGTGCGCCGCGAGGCGGGCAGCCGACGCATCGCGGTGGAGGCCGGCGTGTCCGGCCGAGACCTGGGCAGCACGGCGGCGGAGGTGCGGGAGGTGCTGGCCACGCAGCTGAAGCTGCCCACGGGCTACTTCGTGGACGTGGGCGGCAAGGTGGAGAGCCAGGAGCGCGCGGCGCAGGCGTTGACGGTGGCCATCGCGCTGGCGCTGCTCGCGGTGTTCGTCCTGCTGTATCTCGCGCTGGACTCCGTGGCGGAGGCGCTGGTCATCCTGGCCACGTTGCCGGACGCGTTCGTGGGCGGCATCCTCGCGCTGCTCCTCGCGGGAGAGACGTGGAACGTGTCCAGCCTGGTGGGCCTCATCGGCCTGTTCGGCATCGCGGTGCAGAACGGCCTGGTGCTGGTGGCGCAGACGAAGGACCTGATGGGCCGGGGCAAGCCCTTCCCGGACGCCGTGCGCGAGGCGAGCCTCGGCCGCGTGAGGCCCAAGCTGATGACCGCGGGCACGGCGATCCTCGGGCTGCTGCCGCTGCTGGTGCTGCCCCTGCACGGAACGGAGATCGAGCGCCCGCTGGCGGTGGTGATGGTAGGGGGGCTGGTCACGTCCACCCTCTTCACGCTGCTGGCCCTGCCCACGTTCTACGCGCTGGTCCACGGATTCCAGGAGCGGCTCAAGGCGCGCAGGATCGCGCGGAGGCCCACCGCATGAGCCTGTCGCCGGGGGCGCTGGATTCACTGCTGCGCCACCGCCACGCGTTCCTCGCGTTCCTCACGCCGCGCGTGGGGAGCCGGGAGGCGGCGCGCGAGGTGCTACAGGCCGCGTTCGTGAAGGGCATGGAGCAGGGCGACTCCCTGCGCGACGAGCAGCGCGCGGTGGCCTGGCTCTATCGGCTCCTGCGCAACGCCCTGGTGGACCGCTACCGCCGCGGCCAGCGTGAGGCCATGGCGCTGGACGCGCTGGCGCCCGAGCAGCCGCTGTCCACCGAGGACACCGCCGGCCTGGAGGCGGCGGTGTGCGGCTCGCGTCTCCGGGCCTGGACGCCGCTCCGCGCATCACAGTGTGACGTCGGCGGTCACACCTCGCCTGAAGTGCCCATGCGAGCGTGCTCCGCCGGACGCCGTCATTTCATGAGGTTGCGATACCGGACGCCATGGCCCGGGCCTTGCTCGACAAGCGCGAGCGTCCTGGCTGCCGTGCGGGCGCGCCCCCTCTTCGAGGTCTCGTGTGGACTGGAAATCTCCCTGGCTCCTCGCCGTTCTGCTGCTCGGAGGCTGCGCCTCCATCCAGAAGGAGCGCGGCCACCTGGAAGTCGCGGCGATCGTGGAGGAGCGGACGGGCCTGAAGACGCGCTGGAACCAGGGGACGCCCGAGGACGCGCAGGTGCAACAGCACCTGGATGCCCTGCTGGCCGGCGACCTCACGTCGGACCGCGCGGTGGAGGTGGCGCTGCTGAACAACCCCGCGCTCCAGGGGACCTACGAGGAGCTGGGCGTGTCCCAGGCGGACATGGTGCAGGCCGGGCTGCTCACCAACCCATCCTTCGACGGGAGCATCGGCTTCCCGCTCGCGTCGGACGGCGTCACCGAGCACGAGTTCTCCATCGTCCAGAGCTTCGTGGACCTCTTCACGCTGCCCCTGCGCAAGCGCGTGGCGAAGGAGCAGTTCCTGGCGGACACGCTGCGCGTCGCGCACGAGGCGCTGGCCACTGCGGCGGAGGTCCGCCAGACGTTCACGGAGGTGCAGGCCCGGCAGCAGCTGGTCGCGCTGCGCCGCGAGGTGCTCCAGGCCGCGGACGCGGCGGCGGACCTGTCCCACCGGCAGCGGGCCGCGGGCAACATCACGGTGCTGGCCCTGGCCACCGAGCAGGCCTCGCTGGAGCAGGCGCGGCTGGAGCTGGCGCAGGACGAGCTGGCGCTGGTCGAGGCGCGAGAACACCTCAACCGGCTGATGGGCCTGTACGGCGCGAGGGTCCAGTGGACGCTGACGCAGAAGCTGCCGGAGGTGCCCGCGTCCGAGGTGTCGCTGGAGAAGCTGGAGACGCTCGCCATCTCGCAGCGGCTGGACCTCGACGCGGCCCGCAAGCAGGTCTCGCTGCTGTGGAACGCGCTGGAGCTGGCGCGCAGCACGCGCTTCTTCGGCCGCGTGGAGGTAGGGGTGCACACGCACCGCGACGCGAACGGGCCGCGCCTGCTGGGCCCCACGCTGTCGCTGGAGCTGCCCGTCTTCGATCAGCGACAGGCGCTCATCGCGAGGCTGGAGGCGCAGCATCGCCAGGGCGAGGACCGGCTGACGGAGCTGGCCGTCAACGCCCGCTCGGAGGTGCGCGCCGCGAGGGCGAAGCTGGTGACGCTGCGGAGCATGGCTGAGCGCTACCAGAAGGCCGTGCTGCCGCTGCGCACCACCATCGTCGAGGAGTCCCAACGCCAGTACAACGCCATGCAGATCGGCCTTCCCGCGCTCCTCCTCGCGCGACGCGAGCAGGTGGAGGCCTGGAGGGCCTACCTGGAGACGGTCCGCGACTACTGGATGGCGCGGGCCTACCTGGAGCGCCTCGTGGGAGGACGACTGCCCTCCACCGCCGCCACGGCGCCCGCGTCTGAACCCACTCCCGAGCCCACCCATGAGCACCACGATGCCCACTGACGACAACCAGGGTTCCTCCCCCGCGCTCACGCGCCGAAGCCTCCTCACCCGCACGGGCGCCACGTTGGCGACGGGCGCCCTCCTGCTGCAAAGCCGCGCCGCCCAGGCGCAATCCACCGGGGCCGGAGCCACCGCGAACACGGGTGGCAAGGTCGCCCGGCAGTCGAACCCACCGGCTGGAAACTACCGCCCTGTCGTCGTGCCCAACGGCGCGAAGCTGCCGTGGAGGAGCGTGGGCGGCGTGAAGGTCTTCCACCTGGTGGCCGAGGATGTGGAGCACGAGTTCGCGCCGGGCCTCAAGGCCCTGTGCTGGGGCTACAACGGCCACGTGCACGGGCCCACCATCGAGGTGGTGGAGGGCGACCGCGTGCGCTTCTACGTCACGAACCGGCTGCCCGCGGGCACCACGGTGCACTGGCACGGCGTCCTCACTCCCAGCGGCATGGATGGCGTGGGCGGGCTGAACCAGAAGGCCATCGCGCCGGGGGAGACGTACCGGTACGAGTTCACGGTGCATCAGTCGGGGACGTGCATGTATCACTCGCACCACGACGAGATGACGCAGATGGCGTTGGGCATGGTGGGGCTGTTCATCATCCATCCGCGCAAGCCGGTGGGGCCGCGCGTGGACCGGGACTTCGCCATCATGCTGCACGAGTGGCGCATCGACCCGGGCACGCGGCGTCCGGACCCCAACGAGATGACGGACTTCAACATCCTGACGATGAACGCGAAGGCGTTCCCCGGCACGGATCCGCTGGTGGTGCGCAAGGGCGAGCGGGTGCGGATCCGCTTCGGCAACCTGAGCGCGATGGACCACCACCCCATCCACCTGCACGGCTTCCAGTTCCGCATCACGGAGACGGACGGAGGCCGCATCCCGGAGAGCGCGCAGTGGCCGGAGACGACGGTGCTGGTGCCCACGGGCAGCACGCGCACCATCGAGTTCGTGGCGGACGAGCCCGGTGACTGGGCCATGCACTGCCACATGACCCATCACGTGATGAACCAGATGGGCCACGACCTGCCGAACATGGTCGGCGTGAAGCCCGGGGGCCTGGACGCGAAGGTGCGCCCCCTCCTGCCCGGCTACATGACCATGGGGCAGACGGGCATGGGGGACATGGCGGGCATGCACCACATGCCCATGCCCGCGAACTCCATCCCCATGGTGGGCGGCAAGGGCCCCTACGATGAGATCACCATGGGGGGCATGTTCACGATCCTCAAGGTGCGCGAGTACCTGGACGGAGACGGCGATCCGGGTTGGTACGCGCCACCGCAGGGAACGCTGGCACAGCTCGCCCGGGAGGACGAGCTGCGCCGGGATGGGATCGACGTGGAGCTGCCGTCCCCTGGACGACAGGCCCC
>JAFADT010000918.1 GCA_023424585.1 Pseudomonadota bacterium | reverse complement strand
CGCGCTCGCGCCTGGTGGTGCTGAGCGCGAGCGCGGGCGCGCCGCTGGCGATGGGGCCGGAGGAGGACGGCGGCGGAGCGGCGAGGCTCGCCGTGGATGACGCGCGCGGCGCGTACCTCTACACGCCGTGGGATGGGCGGCTGGCGTTCACGGCGTGGGCCCGGCCTGACGCGAACACGGACGGAGGCGCACTCCTGGCGCTCCCGCCCTTCGGCGCGGCGAGCGAAGACGGAGGCATCGCCTCCCTGAGCCTCGAGCCGCTCGGGGCCGGTGTGCCCGAGGGCGCGCCGTCACTGGCGCTCGCGTCGGGACGGCTGCTGGTGGGCACGCGGGCCGCGGTGGACGCGGATGGCGGCGTGCTCGGCGCGCTGGATTGGGACGCGGGCACGCGCACGCTGTCTCCCCTGGCCGAGCCCGTCCTCATGTCCCCTGGAGGTCAGGTCGGTCACGCGCTCGCGCTCGCGTGCGACCACGCGGACGGCACGCCCTGTGTCGACGCGGAGCTGCGCACCGTGCTGCGCTCCTTCAGCACCGACGACGGCCGCGCCCTCTCGGAGGTGGACGTGCTGCCTTCGCCGGTGCTGCCCGGCGCCTTCCACGAGGCCGCGCTGCTGGAGCTGAACACGGTGGGGGTGCTCGCGGACGCGGCGCTGCCGGGCGGCGAGCGTCAGGCGTGGCTGGAGTGGATCTCCTCCGGCAACAAGCTCAGCCAGTGCTCCCTGCCGGGCCGCGTGGAGGTGGCGGGCGCGGTGTTCGCGGGCGAGCACCTGCACGTGGCCCTGCGCCGCGACGGCGTCTGGAGGCTGGAGTCCTATCCCGTCGGTGGGCGCGCCGAGGCCCGGGGCTGGCCCCAGCGCGGCGCCAGCCCCGCCGGGACGCGCCGGGCCCTGCCCTAGCTGCCCGCGGCCGGGTCCACCCAGAGGTCCTCGAAGCGGACCTGCGGCGGCGTCTGGTGCAGCCGCAGGTTCTGCACGGACGCCGCCGCCACCGCGTGCGTGCGGTCGTGGTACAGCGGGATGAGCGGGCAGTCCTCGCGCGCCAGCTGCTCCGCGCGCCGGTACAGCTGCGAGCGCAGCTCCGGGTCGATGGACACGCGCGCCTCGGCGGTGAGCCGGTCCAGCTCCGCGTTGCGGTAGCCCAGCGGGTACACCGTCTGCGCGCTGGAGTTGAGCAGGAAGTGCAGGAACGCGTCGGGGTCCGGGAAGTCCGCCAGCCACAGCGTGCGGAACGCCGGGACCTTCCCCTCGCGCAGGCGCGGCAGGTACTCCTCCGCGGGCAGCTGCTCGTGCCGCAGCTCCAGCAGCCCCGCCTGGATGAGCGGCCGGAAGAGCACCGCGTCCTCGGCGGACGTGTCGCGGCCCACCGGGTGGTGCAGGGTGAGCTGCAACCGCCTCACGCCCGCCTCGCGCAGCAGCCGCTCCGCCAGCGTCACGTCCGGCGCCGGCGTGGGCCCCAGCTCCTGGGCCCCGTCCAGCAGCTCCGGCGGCGTGAAGGTGCGCGCCACGCGCGCGCCCGGGTGGAACTGCGCCACCACGGCCGGGATGTCCATGCCCGCGCGCAGCGCCCGCCGCACGCGCACGTCGTTGTAGGGCGCCTCGTTCAGGTTGAGCCCCAGGAACGCCGTGGATGGCGTGGTGCTGGTCACCACCTGGTGCGCGTCCAGCCCCTTGGCCTCCGTGTGCTCCACGTGCAGGAAGGACACGAGGTCCACCTGCCCGTCCAGCAGCTGCCGCACCGCCTGCGGCCGCGTCTCCGAGAGGACGAACTCCAGCCGGTCCAGCAGCGGCAGCCCGGCGCGCCAGTAGCTGGCGTTGCGCTCCAGCACCATCCGGTCCGCCTGCATGCCCACGACGCGGAACGGCCCCGTGCCCACCAGCTTCCCCGCGCTGTCCAGCCGCGCCACGGCCGTGGCGGTCAGCGCCATCAGCTGGAGGAAGAAGACCTTGGGCTCGCGCAGGCGGATCTCCAGCGTGCCCTCGTCCAGCGCCTCGATGCCCGTCACCTCGCGCGCCATGCCGCTGGAGTACTCGCGCGCGCCCTCCACGTCCTCCAGCAGGCTGCGGTCCGGCGAGCGCAGCGCCGGGTCCATCAGCCGCTCCAGGTGGCGCTTCACGTCCAGCGCCGTGAGCAGCGTGCCGTCGTGGAAGGTGACGCCCTTGCGCAGGTAGAAGCGGTAGCGGCGCGCGGACGGATCCGCGTCCCAGCGCTCGGCCAGGTCGGGCACCAGCATGCCGTCCTCCAGCCGCACCAGGCAGGAGAAGAGGCACGCCGTCAGCTCCGCCAGCTGGTTCTCCACGCTGAACAGCGGATCCACCGTCTGGCGCGCGCGCAGCGAGCCCGCCTGGTGCAACCCCACCCGCAGCGTGCCGCCCACGCGGGCCCGGGGCAGCTGGAAGCGGAACACCTCCGCCTCCAGGCTCGTCGTCTCGTGGCTCAGCTGGTCCACCGTGCGGTCCAGCCCGTCGCCGATGCGGATGACCCGGCGCGCGTCCTCGCGCACCTGCGCGACCTCCTCCCGGATGGACGCGTCGCCCCGGGTGAGCACCTGGTGCGCGGAGCGCAGCTCCTCGATGGCGGCGCTCAGGCGCATCACCGCCTCGGAGAGGTCGCGGCCGGTGCGCGCCTGGGCCTCGGCCTTCTGGCCGGCGCTCTGGCCCACGCGCGACATCTCTTGAATCTGGCGCACCAGGTCCCGCGCGTTGCCGGACTGCTCGATGGCCATGCGCGTGATGTCCTCCACGCGCTGGGCCACGCGCTTGCTGGCCTCCACCACGGTGGCGCCCTGCGCCTCCAGCCGCTGCGTCTCCATCACCGTGGCCTCCACGGCGGCGAAGGTGCGCTGGGTGATGGAGCGGATCTCGCTCAGGGCCTCGGCGGCGCGGTCTCCCAGCGCCACGCCCGCGGTGGCCTGCTCGCGGCCCTCCTGCACCAGCGCCACGGCGGTCTCCACCGCGTCGCGGATGCCGGTGACCATGGTGCCAATCTCGCGCGTGGAGCGCGTGGTGCGCTCGGCGAGGCTGCGGATCTCGTTGGCCACCACGCCGAAGGGGCGGCCGTGCTCGCCGGCCTGCGCGGCGATGATGGCGGCGTTGAGGGCCAGGAGGTTCGTCTGGTCGGCGATCTCCTGGATGACGTCCACGATGCGGCCGATCTCCAGCGACCGCGTGCCGAGCATCTCCATCAGCTCGGCCGCCTTGCGCACCGTCTCCTCCACCCGGTACATGCCCTGCACGCTGTCGTTCACCAGCGCCTCGCCGCGCTGGGCGGTCGTGGTGACGGCGATGGCCATGCTGTTGGTCTCCGTGGCGCGGCGGCGCACGGCGTCGATGCCGCCCTCCACCAGCGCGACGAAGTCCTCCGCCTCCGACGCGAAGCGGCCCAGCTCGTCGCCCGACGCGGCGATGTGCGTGAGCCGCTCCGTCATCGCCTGGGTGAGGCCGCTGGTGCGCTGGCTGAAGTCGTTGACGGTCTCCAGGCCGTCCACCACCTGGTGCAGCCGCTCGGTCATCTCCAGCAGGGCGCCCGTCGTCTCGTGCGCGAAGGTCTCGATGTGCTGCACGCGCTTGATGGCCACCTGGAGGCTGGCGCCGTTGCCGCCCACGGCGCTGAGCGTGCGCTCCACGGCGCCGCCCTGGCGGCGCGCGGCCTCCAGCAGCATGCGGGCCTGCTCGCTCACGCCGTTGCCGGTGCGGTGCAGGTTGCTCGTCACGCGCTGCACCTGGGACAGGGCCCGGCGCAGGGACAGGATGAGGCGGCGCAGGTCCTCCTGGCCCTCGAAGCCGGTGTGGATGGGCGTGGTGAGGTCGCCCTCGGCCAGCCGGGACATCAGGTCGCGCCGCTCGCGCCGCCGCACCGCCGCGAAGCGGAACCACGCCAGGTAGCTGCCCGTCAGCCAGAGGAACGGCACGCCCAGCAGCAGCACCGCCCACCCGGTCGTGTCGTCCGGCTTGCCCGTCACCCACCACAGCACGAAGCCCAGGATGAGCGCGGAGACCAGGGCCGCCGCCAGCCCGAACGAGAAGAGGTACCGTTTGGCGCCCATGGACGGGGTGAAGCTAACCCGCCTTCTCGCGCCGGTCCTCAATTCGACGCATGCTTCATGAGACATGAAGGCCCTCTTCGCCATCGCCATGCTGGCGCTCCCGGGAATCCCCGCCAGCACGGGCGCCGAGGCCGCCAGGGCCGCGGGCTCGGCGCGGTTCGTCTTCGCGTGGCGCGGCGTGCCGGTGGGGACGGTGGGCCTGTCCCTGGCGGAGGGGCGCTTCACGTACACCAGCCGGCACCTGCAC
>JAFADT010000889.1 GCA_023424585.1 Pseudomonadota bacterium | reverse complement strand
GCTGAAGCACGAGGCCGGGGGCTACCGCTCGTGCGTGAGCCGGGGCCGGGCCCTCCGCGACGCGCAGGGCCGGCCCGTGCGCATGGCGGGCATCATCGGCGACGTGACGGAGCAGCTGCGGCTGTATCGCGAGGCGCGCGAGGCGGTGCGCGTGCGGGACGAGTTCCTGGCGGTGGCCGCGCATGAGCTGCGCACGCCCCTGGCCGCGCTGCGGCTGCGCGTGCAGGGGACGGCGGCGGCGCTCAAGCACGAGCGCCAGGTGGCGCCGGAGCGGCTGGAGCGCGCGCTGGTGGCGGCGGACCGGCAGGTGCAGCGGCTGGCGGACCTGGTGGAGGGGCTGCTGGACGTGTCGCAGATGCAGAGCCACGCGCCCCGGCTGAACCTGGAGGACGTGGACCTGGGGCAGGTGGTGCGGGACGTGGTGGCGCGCACGGAGGAGGTGGCGGCGCGCGCGGGGTGCCTCCTGGTGGTGCGCGACGTGGCGCCCGCGGTGGGGCGCTGGGACGCGCTGCGGCTGGGGCAGGTGGTGACGCACCTGCTGGTGAACGCGATGAAGTTCGGTCCGGGCAAGCCCGTGGAGCTGGAGGTCCAGGCGGACGCGGACACGGCCTGGCTGGAGGTGCGTGACCACGGCATCGGCATCGCGCCGGACCGGGTGGACGGCCTCTTCCGCCGCTTCGAGCGCGCGGTGCCCACGCGCAACTACGGGGGGCTGGGGCTGGGGCTGTATCGCCTGTATCGCATCGTGGAGGCGCACGGCGGCGAGGTGGCGGTGACGAGCACGCCGGGGCAGGGCGCCACGTTCCGGGTGCGGCTGCCCCGCGCGGGGCCTCCGGTGGGCCACGCCTGACGGGGCCTGGACGCCCGGCGCACTGTCGGGTGATCCACACCCGCTGGCGGGAGGCCGCTTTTCTTCGGGGCGGGAGGACGCAACTTCCCCGCATGGGAAAGCGACCGGCCGTGTTGGTGATGAACGGGAGCGAGGACCTCATCGAGGCACTGGAAGAGCTGCTGGACGGGGCGGGCTTCCAGGCGAAGGGCGTGCGCGTGCAGGACGTGATGCGCGGCCCGCTGGACTTCGCGACGCTGGTGCGGGAGGTGGCGCCAGCGGCCATCGTCTACGACATCAGCGTGCCGTTCGAGTTGAGCTGGGGCGCGTTCCAGAAGCTCGCGGCGAACCCGGTCGTCGCGGGCATCCCCTTCGTGCTCACGACCACCAACCGCGAGGGCGCGAAGAAATACACCGGTCAGGATGTGATTGAGCTGCTCCTGAAGCCCTATGACATCGATCAGCTCATCCAGGCCGTGAACCAGGCGGTGAGGCGGGGAGATGGAGGAGGCGCCGCGCGGAGCACACGCTCACGGTGAGCACCCCCAGCGCCGGTCCGCATCCTTGCCGCGATTCCAAGGGTGTCGGACTCAGGTGTTAGTCCCGGCCTCGCGCTTCCTTCTGTGAGGGAGCCAGCCTGGAGGGTGGGATGACACTGCGTTGGGGGGTGGTGCTGCTGCTGGGACACCTCATTGCGGGCTGTGCAACGTCGAGGGTGGTCCGCTTGGACACGGGAGAAGGCGCGCCCATCGTCTACACCCCGCCGAGCAGCGTGGAGCCCATCGAAGTTGACGCGGGGGCGTTCCAGAGGGTGATGACCCAGCTCGTGCTGGACATGCGCTTTTCTCTGCGTCCCGAGGAGGAGGGGCGCCAGCGAGTCCGGCTCGCTTCGTGGGACCCGGAGCCTCGCGCCCAAGGAAGAGACTACGGGGCGTGGTGCTCCCGGCAGGACAGCCCGGGCGAATGTCTCTCGTTGCTGGAGGACGGCTTCACCTTCATGGACGCCAGAGTGCGGCGGAAGATGGCCCTGTCCTTCGCATGGGACGGGGTATGGGAGGGCGTGCAGGAGGCGGTGAAGGAAGTCATCAACCCACTGGCCCTGAAGGCGATGATCACCTCGGCCATGGCCGCCTACATGGTCCTCGTCGTGGCACCCGAGCCGGTGACGAAGCTCGTGGCCATCGCGCTGACGACCTACGTCATCGCCTACATCGGCTTGGAGTCCTTCGCCAACCTCGTGAAGGGATGGCAGCGGCTGTCCCTGGACGCGGAGCGGGCGGTGTCCTTCCAGGAGTTGGAGGAGGCCGGGCACCACTTCGGGAAGGTGATGGGAGCGAATGGAGCGCGAGTCCTCATCCTGGCGCTGACGGCGGCGCTGGGGGGCGGGGCGGCGAACATGGCTTCGAAGGGCCCCATGCTCCCGGGCTTCGCGCGTGTGGCCCTGGCGGCGGAGACGAACGCGGGCCTCCAACTGTCCGCGGCGATGGCTGGCGGTGTTCGCTCCATCTCCGTGGCTGAGGGAGCCATGACGGTAGGACTTGCCCCCAATGCAGTCGCCATGGCCGCTCGGGGGCAGGGAGGACAGGGCGGGCCGCAGAGCCGCGACGCTGCTCCAGCGAAGCTCTTCGAGAACCAGAAGCCCCAGTTCTTCGCTGCTGAGCTGGAAACCGCGCGGAAGGTCGGCGTTCGACCTGCCAGCGTGATGGACTCCGAGTTCCTACGCTATGCGAACGCGGGCCGAATCAAGTGGGTGGTCACTCCTGAGGGCCAGTTGCAGGTGGTTCCTCATACGTGGCGAGGAACCGAAATCTCGCACGCGGTTGCCAGTGGAGGTCGTCCCGTGCTGGCCGCTGGCGAGGCGGACATCGCTGTTCACGGCGCCGCTCGCATCGGCATGGAGATTACGCCACAGAGTGGTCACTTCCTGTATGGCGCATCCGAGGCGATGAGCGCGAGGGCGCTGGAGATCGGGAGACAGGCCTTCGCCCGAGCGGGCATACTCTTCCCACAGTAGCGGGGACCATGGAAACCGTTCGAGACCTGCTGGATACCGTTCTTCAATGGCCTGCCAACGACGTAGCGGTGTGGCTTGATGGGCTCACCATCGGCGAGCCCGTTGGAGGCGAGAACTTCAACTGGGAAGTGTTCGCATTCACAGCCGCTGCCCGGGCGGGCGAGGAACGAAGTCTTCCGTGGGCTCACATCGCGCTGCGCGTATACGACGGGCTTTCGAGTCGTTCGCCAGCGCGCATCGCTCACTCTTTCTCGCTCTCGGCGATGAACCTGCGCGCACGGCTCATCCGCGACCTTGGGGCCCAGGAAGGTGACCCTCTCCTGGACCCCGAGGTCATCGTGGCGTGGTTCCGGCGAATGGCCACCCTGTCCGTCGAGGACGCAGGACGGCTGTCATCCTCGACGGACCTGAGCACCCTTCCGCAGGACAGGCTCCTCAAGCTTCGTGACCTCAAGAACGCGCTCAATGTCCTGGCGCAGATCGCTGAAACGCGCGGGGTGCAGAAACATCCGGAGCTGCAAGGCTGGCTGAGGCTCAGAAGCAAGCTGCCGTAGTGGCCCATGACGAGCGCCGTCCCTCAGTTCCACGCCAGCCGCACCACCTCCTTGATCCCCGTGCGCTCGAGCAGCATCCCGGGCGCGTCCTCGATGCTCCGGTGCGCGGTGATGATGCGCCGCACGCTGTCCGGGAAGAGCTCCATGCACTGCCCCAGGAGCTTCAGGGCCAGCGCATACGCGCTGCGGCTCGCGTTGACCGTGCCGAAGAGCAGCTGGTTCTCCAGCACGATGTTCCGCATCAGCTGATCCGCCGGCAGCGGCGTGTCCCCGCTCAGCGGCGGGATGCCCGTGAAGATGAACAGCCCGTTGGGCCCCAGTGACTCCAGCGCCGTGAACGCCAGCTTCGCGTGGCCCACCGCCTCGTAGATGAGGTCGATGTTCCCCAGCTTCTTCCCCAGCTCCTCCGGCTTCACGTCCTGGCCGGAGAGGTAGCCCGCGCCGAACGAGCGCACCAGGTCCGCGCGGTCGCTGTCTTGTGGCTCCATCGAATACACGTGCGTCTCGAAGCCGTGCGCCACCATCGTCATCGCGCCCAGCAGGCCCACCGGCCCCGCGCCCAGGACGACCGCCCGCTGCTTCGCGGGCTCCCAGGGCAGCCGCTGCTGCAACGTCTTCACCTGCTGCACCGCCTTCGCCGCGATGGTCAGCGGCTCCGTCAACACCGCCACGTCCGCCAGCTCCGGCGGCACCCGCGTGAGGTTCCCCTCCTCCTCCACCGTCTGCTCCGTGAGGAAGCCGTGCGTCTGCTTGATGCCGCGCTCGCGGAAGTCCCCCGTCACGCAGAAGTCCTGCCGGCCCGCGCGACAGGCCAGACAGTCCTCGTGCAGGCACGGCCTGCGCACCGACGGAATCACCAGGTCCCCGGGGCGGAGCTTCGTCACCCCGGGCCCCACCGCCTCCACCTGGGCCAGCGCCTCGTGTCCAATCACCAGGTGGTCCTCGCCCGGCGGCGGATCGCCGTACTCGAACGCGGCGATCTCCCGGTCCGTGCCGCAGATGCCCACCTCCCGCACCTTGAGCAGCACCTCCGTGCCCTTCGCCACGGGCGGTGGCGGCTGATCAATCACTCGCACCTCGTGGGTGCCTGGAAACACCGCGACGGCCTTCATGACTGTCCCCCCTCCGCTCGTGACCGCAACAACACCCTCGCCGGAGCCCCGTCCCCGTCCTTCAGTCGCAACGGCAGACACACCATCTCCCAGGCGCCGGGCTCCACCCGCGTCAGGTCCAGGCCCTCGATGACGCAGACCCCCGCCTCCAACAGCAGCTGGTGCGTCGCCGCGCCCTCGTCCATGCCCGCGATGGACAGGTAGTCGATGCCCACCGTGCGCACCCCCACCTCCACCAGGTAGCGCGCCCCGTCGCTCGACAGGTAGGTGAAGCCCGGCTGGAAGGCCGCCGTGTCCCACCGGCGTGAGGAGTTGCGCGTCTTGAACAGCAGCCGCTCCCCCCGGCGCGGCGCGTGGGCCCGCAGCGCGGCCGCCGTGATGGCCGGCCCGCCGGAGAGCGCCAGCACGCGCACGTCCCCCAGCAGCCGGTCGAGGGGCATCGCGTCCACCCCCATGCCGCCCGCGATGAAGTGCACGGGCGCGTCCACGTGCGTCCCCGAGTGCACGCCCAGCGACAGGTGCGACACGTTGGCCGCGTCTCCCTTCGCCATCGCCAGGTGGGGCCGCACCTGGATGGGCGGGTTGTCCGGCCAGTGCACCATCCCGTCCTGGACCGGCACCGTCACGTCCACCCAGGGCGGGCCGCCCGTCCCGGCCTCCAGCGTCGAATGCGTTGCCATGCCCGAAACGTAGACACGCGTGTCCATGCCAGGACGCGACGAGGGACGGCGTGCTCCACCGGCCGCCCCGGCCTCCAGGGCCGCCCGTCCCCTCCGCGCCGGGCGCCTGCTCCGCGTCCGCGCGCCCTTCCGTGAAGCGCCGCCCCCGTGCGTCCCAGCTCGCTTCGATGGAGTCCGCGACGAGGTCCACGGGGGCGCGGGGCCGGCAGTTGCAACGGACCCACCCCCATCTCCGCGCGTGCCTCCCGACAGGCGACCTGCCGGGGGCCTGCCCCGCGTGAAGCCCGCGTGCACGCGCGGGGCGAGGGCTCACGTCAGCCTTGGCGCCAGCGGCGCGACCTGCATAGGCTGCTGCCCGTGAGCAGCACCCCCTCGCGTTCCACCATCCTCATCGTCGACGACGAACCGGACCTGCGCGAGGTCGTCGCGGAGCTGCTGGAGATGGAGGACTACACGGTGCTCCAGGCCGCCAACGGCCAGGCCGCCCTGGACGTCCTGGCCGCCCACGACGACCCGCCCTGCCTGGTGCTGCTGGACCTGATGATGCCGGTGATGGACGGACATGAGTTCCTCCACCAGCTCCAGCAGGACGCGCGCTACCGCGAGCTGCCGGTGCTGATGCTCACCGCCCACTTCTCCGCCAAGGCGCCGCCGGGCACGGTGGGCCTGCTGCGCAAGCCCGTGGACATCGCGGAGCTGCTGGCCATGGTGGCCCGGCACTGCCCGGCCTCCTGAGCGCGGCGCCCAGGCCCCGGCGCTTCCCGGAGGCCCGCGGGCCTGTCCGGCCGGGAGGCACGCGAACGGGGCGACGTGCGTCCGCTCGGGCTCAGGCACCGCTCCTCGGCAGCGTCAGGGTGAACACGGTCCGCTCCGCGTCCGACGTCACGGTGAGCGAGCCCCGGTGCCCGCGGGCGATCTGCTCGGAGATGAAGAGGCCCAGCCCCAGCCCGGACGGCACGTGGGCGCCGGTGCGCGCGCGCTGGAACGGATGGAACAGCGTCTTCAGCTCCTCCGGGTCGATGGCCTCCCCGGGGTTGCTCACCCGCGCGACGGCCTGCTCCGGTTCCCCCACGAGCGCCAGCTCCACGGTGGCGTCCGCCGGGCTGTACTGGAGGGCGTTGCCCACCAGGTTGCTCAGCACCTGCGCCAGCCGGTCCGCGTCCCAGCTCCCCGTGAGGGGGCCGGTGGCCGTCACCTTCACGGTGCGGTTCGGATGCACCAGCTCCAGCTCCCCCACCACCTGGCGCGCCACCTGGCCCAGGTCCGTGGCGCCCGGAGTCAGCGGGATGCCGCTGCCCAGCCGGCTGCGGGTGAAGTCCAGGAGCTCGGTGATCATCCGCGTCATCCGGTCCGTGCTGTGGATGATGCGGCTGGCGGTGCGCTCCAGCGGCGGCGGCAGCTGCTCGCTGGCGACGAGGAAGCTGGCGCCCATACGGATGGAGTTGAGCGGGTTGCGCAGGTCGTGGCCCACGATGCCCAGGAAGCGCTCGCGGAACTCCGCGGTCGAGCGCAGCTCGGCCTCCGCCTGCTTGTGCCGGGTGACGTCCACCAGCACGCTGCCCACGCCCACCACCTCTCCCCGGGCGGTGCGCACCGGGTGGTAGCTGGCCATCACGTGCACCCCGCTCCCCGGCGCGTCCGCGTGCTCCAGCGTGAGGCCCAGCTCCTCCGCGGGCTCGCCCGTCTCCATCACGCGGCGGAGCAGCGGCTCCAGCCAGGGCGCGCGGCCGGGCAGCACCTCCGCCAGCGTCCTCCCCGCGTAGGCGTCCATAGGCAGCCCGTCCAGCTTCGCCATGCACGCGTTGACGCGCACGAAGCGCAGGTCCCGGTCCATCAAGGACAGCCCCACCGGCGAGGAGGTGAGCAGCGCGTCCAGCTGCGCGAACACCTCGGCCTTCTCCTCGCTCGCGCGCCGCACGTCGTCCACCAGCCGCTTGGTGCGCGCGAGCGCGTCCACCCGCGCGCGCACCTCCTCCGTGCGGAAGGGCTTGGACACGTAGTCGTTGGCGCCCGCGCGCAGGCCCTGCACCAGGTCCTCCGGCCGGCTGTGCGAGGTGAGCAGCAGCACCGGCAGCACCTCCGTCTCCCGCTGGCCGCGCAGGAACTGGCAGACCTCCGGGCCGGACATTCCCGGCATCTCCCAGTCCAGCACCACCACGTCCGGCGCCCGGCCGGCGTGCAGCCTTTCGAGCATCGCGGCGCCATCCGGGAACGTCTCCACCTGGAAGCCCGTTCCCAACGCGGCCTTGATGAAGCGCGCCTCGCTGGCGCTGTCGTCCACCACCCAGACACACGGTGCGGGCTCGGCGGGGACGGGCGGGAACCCCGACGGGCGAGGGAAGGCGGCATCGGGCGGAGGAGGCGGGCGCATGGATGGAAGTCGGTCCCCGGTGCGGAGGTCAGCAGGGCGCAGGGTGCCGGATGTGGCGGAGGTCCGTGGCGCGCTGTCACCCGCCGTGGCACGGCGCTCAAGGCGGGCGTGGACCAGCCAACGTTCAGCGCGCGCCGGATGACTCATTTCTTTCAGCGAGTGGGAATCGGTCTAGCTTGGCCCGTCGTTTCCAGAGGACGCCATGCCCGAGGTACTCGTCGTCGATGACAGCAAGGTGATGCGCGACATGGTGGTCGCCTGCCTGCGGCCCTACCCGGACAGCCGCTTCACCCAGGCGTCCAGCGGGCTGGAGGCCATCGAGCAGTTGTCGCTCAAGCCGTATGACCTGCTCGTGCTGGACCTCAACATGCCCGACATCGGCGGCATCGAGGTGGTGGAGTTCGTGCGCGGACAGGACCACCTGCGCGACCTGCCCATCATCATCGTCACCACCCGTGGCGATGAGGCGTCCCGCGAGCGCGCGCTCCAGGCCGGCGCCAACCGCTTCATGACCAAGCCCTTCACGCCGGACTCCCTCCAGGACGCCGCCCGGGCCCTCCTGGAGAAAGCTCCGGCCGAGGCGCCGCGCGGGTGACGGGAAAAGGGGAGTTCGCGGAGTTCCTCCCCGCGTACCTGGCGGAGGTGGATGAGCTGCTCGCCGTCGCGCAGAAGGAGCTGCTCGCGGTGGAGGCGGCCGTGCGCAAGGGGCAGGCCCAGCCCCGCGCGGTGCGCGAGCTGTTCCGCGCGCTGCACACGCTCAAGGGCCTGTCCTCCATGGTGGACGTGGAGCCCGTCGTCTCCCTGTCCCACTGGATGGAGGCCTCGCTGAGGCTGGCGGATCAGGCCGGCGGCCGGCTGCCCGAGTCCAGCGTGGAGCCGCTGGTGGAGGGCCTGCGCGCCATCGAGCTGCGCGTGCGGCAGCTGGGCGCCGGCAAGGCCGCGTCGCCCGCGCCCGCGAGCCTGCTGGAGCGGCTGGAGGCGCTGGGGCCGCAGGTGCGGGACGCGGC
>JAFADT010000866.1 GCA_023424585.1 Pseudomonadota bacterium | reverse complement strand
GTCGCGCAGGGCTTCCGCGTCCGGCCGGTCGAAGCCGCGGCCCTGGAGCAGGGAGCGGCGGCTGACGGCGTGGAAGGTGGTCTCCAGCGTCTGTGAGAAGCGCCGGAGGTCCTCCGCCAGGCGGCTGCGGATGCCGGGCCCCTCCGGGGGCCAGGGCAGCTCCACCAGCAGCGAGGTGAAGCGGTCGAAGGCGTCGTAGTCCGCGTAGCGCAGGAGCTGGTAGCCGCCGTCGTGGAAGTAGTCGAGGAACGACTTGAGGGCCTCCAGCACGCGCTCGGCGGCGGGCACGTCCTCCGCGCGCAGGTGGCTCTCGGCGGCGCGGCACAGCTGGGCGTAGACCCACAGGTCCTTGCGCAGGCGCAGGGCGGCGTCCTGGGCGCTGGTGAGGTGGGCGAAGGCCTCCTCCCCCAGCGAGCCGTTGGGGGCCAGCGCGTCCACCAGCGCGACGATCTGCTGGCGCAGCAGCGTGGTGAAGGCCTCGGCGGCGCGCAGGGGAGCGGCGGGGTCGCGGTCCAGGTCCACCAGCACCTCGCGGGAGATGCGGTCCGCCTCGCGGGCCAGGTCGCGCGCGGCGCGCAGCGTGGCGGCCTGGAGGTGCTTGGGGCCCGCCTTGGGGGACAGCTCCGTGTGCAGGTAGCTGGCGACGGCGGACACCTCGCCGCGCACCAGGGACAAGAGCACGCGCATCCGGCGGGGCACGGGCGGCTGCGCCTCCGGGTCCACGTGCGTCAGGTAGTGCAGCACGCGGAAGAGGCCCAGGAACGCGGTGGTGAAGAGGGGCCGCGTGTCCTGTGGCATCGTGCCCAGGACATCCAGCAGGCGCACGGAGCGCAGCCGGTCGTACTCGACGCGGAACTCCAGCGGGCGGAAGGGGCGGAAGTAGCGGTTGAGGACGATCTCCCGCAGCGTCAGCTTGCCCACGTCCTGGAACAGCGACAGGCCGATGAGCGGCAGCTGGAGCAGGTTGTCGAGCAGGTTCTTCAGCGCGTCGAAGGCCTCGCGCACGACGAAGAGGCTCTCCGGCGGGGTCTCCTGGTCCAGCTCCTCCTCAATCATCAGCCGGCGGACCCGGTCGTCCGCGAGCTGGGTCTCCACGTACTTGCGGAAGACCATCTTCGGGTCGCTGTCCGGGTCCTGCAGGCTCCGGGCGACGCGCACCGCGCGCTCCATGGCGTCGCGCACGTCCACCAGCTCCTCGTGGAAGTCGCGCGTGACGAGCGGCCGCGCGCGGGCGTCCACCACGGCGTTGTGGAGGTTCAGGTAGCGCTCCACGGCGCGCAGCCACATCTCGAACTCGAAGAGCAGCTCCTCGCGGCCCTCCACCGGGACGCCGCGCAGCCAGCGCTCGCGCTCGGCGAGGAAGCCCGCGCGCGAGGCCTGCGAGGCACGCATCAGGTCGCCGTAGAAGTCGCGGGGACCGGGGAGGACCGTGGGCACGGCGGGCGCGGAGGCTTGGCTCATGGCGGGAGGTGGTGCGGGCTAGAAGAGCGCCCCTTGCGGGGAGCTCGGGGGCGGCGTCTTCTTGAAGTACTGGTAGGTGCGCAGCGTGGCGGTGCGGCCCCGGGGCGTGCGCATGAGGAAGCCCTCCTGCATGAGGAAGGGCTCGTAGACGTCCTCGAGCGTGTCGCGCTGCTCGCCCACGCTCGCGGCGATGGTCTCCACGCCCACCGGGCCGCCGCCGAACTTCTCCAGGATGGTCAGGAGGATCTTCCGGTCCATCGCGTCCAGGCCGCTGGCGTCCACGCCCAGGCGGCTCAGCGAGTCGTGCGCCAGGTCGTAGGTGATGCGGCCGTTGCCCTCCACCTGCGCGAAGTCGCGAAGCCGGCGCAGCAGGCGGTTGGCGATGCGGGGCGTGCCGCGCGAGCGGGTGGAGATCTCTCGGCTGGCGGCGCGGTCCATGGGCACGCCGAGGATGCGCGCGGAGCGGTCCAGGATCTGCTCCAGGAACTTCGGCTCGTAGTACTCCAGGCGCTCCTGGATCTGGAAGCGGTCGCGCAGCGGGGACGTGAGCAGGCCCGTGCGCGTGGTGGCGCCCACCAGCGTGAAGGGCGGCAGGTCGATCTTCATCGCGCGGGCGGCGGGCCCGGTGTCGATGGTGATGTCCAGCCGGAAGTCCTCCATCGCCGGGTAGAGGTACTCCTCCACGGCGGCGTTGAGGCGGTGGATTTCATCGATGAAGAGGATGTCCCGCTCGTTGAGGTTGGTGAGCAGGCCCGCCAGGTCGCCCTTGCGCTCCAGCGCGGGGCCGCTGGTGACGTGGATGCCCACGCCCAGCTCGTTCGCGATGAGGTGCGCGAGCGACGTCTTGCCCAGGCCGGGGGGGCCGGAGAAGAGACAGTGGTCCAGCGCGTCACCCCGGCTCTTCGCCGCGGCCACGTACACCTTGAGCTTCCCGACGACCGCCCCTTGCCCCACGTACTCGTCGAAGGTGCGAGGGCGCAGGGAGGCCTCCAGCCGGATGTCTTCCGGCTGAACATCTCCCGAGAGGGTGTCGTCGGACTTCCTCGCCATCGCCATTCCGACCCTATACAGCGAAGGGGGCGCGTGTCGCTGCCCTTCTGGCGGCGCTAGACTCGGAGCGGCACGCCGACCGGCCAGCCAGGGGGGCTGCCCCCCTGCTCGAAGGGAGTCGCGTCATGAGTTCCGCTTCTGCCCCGTTCCGTCCCCTCCCCCTGCTGCCGGAGGCCCGCGCCGAGCGCTCCCCCGGCCTCCGCTTGCAGAAGCTGCGCCGCGCCACCCTGGAGGCCCGGGAGGCCTTCGCCCGGGAGGGGCCGGTGGCCGCGGTGGCCACGTGCGACCTCATCACGTTCCCCTACCCCACCCTGTTCGCCTTCAGCGGGGCGGCCCTGTCCCCGGCCCCCTACGTGATGATGACGAACCGGATGCAGGTGGTGCAGTTCGCGGAAGGAGGCACGGGCCAGCGGCGCACGCTGCTCTTCAACCCCACGGACTACGAGCGGGGCCACGCGGCGCCCTTCTACCGCGCGCTGCGCGAGCGCTACGGCGCGTTCCTCTCCGACAAGGTGATGTCCACCCGCCACGGCACGGTGCAGGCCCACCTGGAGCATCTGGGGCTGACGCCGTCGGACGTGGACTACCTGGCCTTCGACCACCTGCACATCCAGGACCTGCGCGGCTGGCTGGGCGGCGCCGGCACCCCGCCCGTCTTCCCCCGGGCGAAGCTGCTGGTGCAGCGCGCGGAGTGGACCATGGTGAAGCACCTGCACCCCATGCAGCACGTGTGGTTCGTGCCCGGCGGCGCGGACATCCCCGAGGAGCGCGTGGTGCTCCTGGACGGGGACACATGGCTGGGCCAGGGCGTGGCGCTGCTCAGCACGCCCGGGCACACGCAGGGCAACATGTCCCTGGCGGTGGCCACCGCGAGCGAGGTGTTCGTGGTGAGCGAGAACGGCGTGAGCACGGAGAGCTACACGCCGCTGCTGTCGCGCATCCCCGGCGTGCGCCGCTTCGCGGAGCAGATGGGCTGGGAGGTGGTGCTCAACGGCAACACGCGCGAGGACTCGCTGGAGCAGTACGCGTCCATGGTGGTGGAGAAGCTCTTCGCGGGCCCGTCCGCGCACGACCCGTCGTTCGTGAACTTCCACCCGTCGTCGCAGCTCACCGCGCACCTCCTGGCCCCGGGCCTGGGGCCCACCCTGGTGCTGCCCGCGCCGAACACGGGGGAGCTGCACCCCACGCCCGCGGTGCGGCGCGCGGCGTGAGGCGTGAGGCGTGAGGCGCCTCAGCGCTCCAGGCGGGCGCAGCGGGCCGCGGGGAGGAAGGGCAGCAGCCAGGGCTCCTCGCCCTGCTCCGGACGCGTGGCGGTGAAGAAGACAGAAGCCCCCGCGCGCACGAAGCCCCGGGGGTTCGCGTCCAGCCCCGCGAGCGCGATGTCGCGCATCGGATCCACGCGGCACGGGTCGCCGTTGGAGTACCAGCCCTCGCGGCCCCGGCCGGACGTCGTCGCGGAGAAGAAGAGCCACCCGTCCACCGCCGCGAAGGCCGCCGGGGCGCTGCCCTGGGGGCCCGGCTCCAGGTCCTGCACGAGCAGCGTGCCCTGCGCCGTGCCGTCCGTGCGCCACAGCTCGCGGCCGTGCACGCCGTCATCCGCCGCGAAGTACAGCCGTCCGTTCAGCACCGTCAGCCCGGAGGGCAGCGAGCTCCCGGGTCCCGGCTGGATGTCCTTCACCAGGCCGGTGCCCAGCAGCGTGCCGTCGCTCTTCCAGAGCTCGCCGCCGTGGAGCAGGTCGCCGGGCTCGCCGAAGAAGCCCTCCGCGCCGGCCATGAAGTAGACGGCGTTGCCCAGCGGCGTGAGCTCCACCGGGTAGTCCCCCGGGAAGTGCAGGAGCGGGAAGGTGGAGAGGAGCTGGCCCCGCGTCACCCAGAGGTCCGCCTCGCCCAGGCCCATGTCCGCGAGGAAGAAGAGGCGGTCCTTCCCCGCCGGCGTCAGCGAGAAGATGACGGACTGCTCCGAGGCGCTGAAGAGCACCCGCGCGCTGCCGGAGCGCCCGTCCACCACCCACAGGCTCACCGTGCTGCCGTAGGCCACCAGCGCCAGGCTCCCGTTCCACTCCGTCAGGTCATCCAGGAACAGCGAGGCCGCCCCGGGCGCGAACTCCTGCGTGAGCCGCGTGCCCTTCGCCGTGCCGTCCGTCTGCCACAACTCGCGGCCGCGCACGCCGTCATCCGCGGTGAAGTACAGCCGCCCGCCCACCACCGTCAGCCCGTCCGGCGCGCTGCCCTGCGCCCCGGGCCGGATGTCCGCCACCAGCACCGTGCCCTTCGCTGTGCCGTCCGTCCGCCACAGCTCCGGCCCGTGCGCGCCGTCATCCGCGACGAAGAACAGCCGCCCGCCCATCCGCGTGAGGAAGCGCGGCGTGCTGCCATACGCCCCGGGCCACAGGTCCTTCACGAGCCGCGACTCCGCGCCGCTCCCCTCCGTCACCCACAGCTCGCGGCCCGACACGCCGTCGTTCGCCACGTAGACGACGCGCCCGTTCAGCGCCACCAGCGCCTCCGGCGCCGAGCCCTCCGCGCCGCTCCGCAGGTCCCCCACGAGCCGCGCCGACGGGCCACAGG
>JAFADT010000104.1 GCA_023424585.1 Pseudomonadota bacterium | reverse complement strand
GTGCGCGGCGTCGCGGGGCTGGGGGTTGGCGGCCTGCGCTTCCGGCGAGCCCAGCCACGGGGCCGCGCGCAGCACGCGGGACAGGGCCGCGCTGACCGCGTCCTGCACGCCCCGCGCGTCCGCGAAGCGCACCTCCATCTTCTGCGGGTGCACGTTGACGTCCACCGCGCGGGGCTCCACGTCGATGTGCAGCACCACCACCGGCTGGCGACCCGCGGGCAGGTAGTCCTGGAACGCGCGCTGCACGGTGCTGATGAGGCCGCGGTCGCGGATGTAGCGGCGGTTGACGAAGGTGTAGAGGCCGCGCGCGTTGGGCAGCGTGTACTCCGGCGACGCGAGGTAGCCCGTGACGACGACGCCCAGCCGGCGCTCCTCCACCGGGAACAGGTGCGGGAAGGACGCGGGCCCCAGGGCCGCGGCGATGCGCTCGCGCGGGTCGTGCTCGCTCGCGGGGCTGGAGAAGAGCTCGTTGCCCTCGTGCGAGGCGAAGAAGCCGACCTCCGGGTGCGCGAGCGCCAGGCGCACCACGGCCTCCTCGCAGTGCTTGAGCTCGGTGGCTCCCTGGCGCATGAACTTGCGGCGCGCGGGCACGTTGAAGAAGAGGTCCTCCACGGTGATGACCGTGCCCACGCGCGGCGGCGCGTCCTCCACCGTGGGCGGGCCGCCGCCCTCCACCGTGACCTTCGTGCCCTCGTGCGCGTCCGCCTCCGCGGTGTGCAGCGTGAAGCGGGACACGGAGGCGATGGCGGGGATGGCCTCCCCGCGGAACCCCATGGAGTCGATGTGGAAGAGGTCGTCCAGCTCGCGCAGCTTGCTGGTGGCGTGGCGCTCCAGGCTGAGCGTGGCGTCCTCGCGGCTCATGCCGTGGCCGTCGTCGGAGATGGTGATGCGGCCCACGCCGCCGGCCTCCAGCTCCACGCGCACGGTGCGCGCCCCGGCGTCGAGCGAGTTCTCGCACAGCTCCTTCACGACGGAGGCGGGGCGCTCCACCACCTCGCCGGCGGCGATCTTGTTGATGAGCACGTCGCTCAGGCGCGCGATTCGGGACATGGCGATCCACCACCCTCCGCCACCTGGATGACGTTGTCCAGAACATCACGGGCGCGCGCGGCTGACATTCCCGGACGGCTGGGCTAACACCCGTCCCCGCGAATGGAAGTGATCCGAGCAAGCAAGGGCCCGATGCGCATCGCGGTGACAGGCGCCAATGGCGACTACGGCAAGCTGCTCCTGCCGAGGCTGGAAGCCGACCCCGGCGTGGAGAGCATCCTCGTGCTGGACACGAAGGAGCCCCAGGGGACGGGCAAGGTGGAGTTCCACCGCGTGGACCTCACCCGCTACGACGCGGAGGGGGAGCTGACGGACGCGCTCACCGAGCGCCCCGTGGACGCCCTCTTCCACCTGGCGTTCCTCTTCGGGCCCATCCTCAACGGCCCGCTGGCGCACGAGCTGGAGGTCATCGGCACCATGAACGTGCTGACGGCGGTGGGCCGCGCCCGGCTGCCGAGGCTGGTGGTGCCGTCCCTGACGGTGACGTACGGCGCGCGGGGCAACAGCCCGGCGCTCCTGCGCGAAGGCGCCCCGCTCTTCGGCTGTCCCAACAGCCGGTTCGTGAACGACAAGGTGGAGGTGGAGGGACAGGTGCGCGCGTTCCGCGAGCGGCACCCGGACACGCGCACGCTGGTGTTGCGGTTCGCGCCCCTGCTCGGCCCCAGCCTGGACAATCCGGCGACGCGGTTGCTGTCGCACGCGGTGGTGCCCACGCTCCTGGGGTTCGACCCGCTCTGGCAGGCGGTGCACGAGGACGACGCCGGCCGGGCGCTGCACCTGGCCCTGCGGGCGGAGGCCTCCGGCGAGTTCAACATCGTGGGGCGCGGGGTGCTGCCCCTGTCGGGGCTCATCCGCCAGGCGGGCGCGCGCCCGCTCCCCCTGCCGGGGCCGTTGTTTCGTGCTGCACTTCGCGCGCTCGGGGCAGTGGGGGCGGGCACGTTGCCGGTGGCCCTGCTCGACTACATGCATTACTCCTGGGTCGCGGACGGCGAGCGCGCTGAGACCGCGCTGGGGTTCGTGCCCCTCCACCATGTCAGTGACGCCGCCTCGGCGCTCAGAAGGAGCCACTCATGACCAAGGGTGTCCTCGGGAATGATCCCTTCCAGCGGGGGGCCGCGCCTCGCGCGGGCGAGGTGAAGGACGACGCGGCCACACCGAAGGCCGCGAAGAAGGCCGCGGCGCCGAAGTCCGGCAAGGGCGCGAAGTCCGGCGGGCCGAGGTCCGGGAAGGGCGCGAAGGCCGGCGCGTCGAAGTCGGGCGCGCAGGCGAAGGCCCCGAAGGGCGGCAAGGGCGTGGAGGCGAAGCGGGCCGCCGCGACGCCGCCGAAGACGCCCGCCGCCAAGGTCCACATGTTCGAGCCCCGCGCGAATGGACGCGGGGACGCGAAGCACGAGCAGGCCCCCCACGCCCAGGCGCCACACGCTCCCGGCGAGGAGACCGCTCCGCTGCGCGAACCCTCCACTCCGGGCCCCACCGCCGAGCCCGGTCCGTCCCGGCCCCAGGTGCTCGCGGACGAAGTGCACGGCGCCCGCCCGCGGGAGCGCACGGTGGACCGAGCCCTGACGGAGGCGCTCGCCTCGGACGCGGCGGAGGCCGCCGCGAAGACGGCCGTGGACGAGCTGTTCGTGGGGCGACAGACCCCGGACCGCGACATCGAGCGCGTGCTCGCGACGGAGATGGTCGCGGAGCTGGCCGAG
>JAFADT010000834.1 GCA_023424585.1 Pseudomonadota bacterium | reverse complement strand
CATCGAGACCGTGGCCACGCGCACGGACGCGGACGCGGTGTTCGCCCTGGCCACGACGGAGATGCTGGCGTCCTCCACGGTGGCCGGGGATCCGGACGCGCTGGTGGCGCAGGCCCTGGACGAGGACAGCCAGGACGCGGCCCGGCTGGATGCCGTCGTGCCGCGCCGGGGACACGACGTGTTCGGCGGCTGGGCGCGCGTGGAGTCGCGGGGCGGGCCCCTGTTCGCGTGGCGGACCGTGGGCGAGCAGACCGCGCTGATGATGCCGGTGCGCTGGGAGCTGGAGGACGGCCACCTCGCGGAGCCCGAGGGGCTCGCCCTGCCCGCCCAGAGCCCCGTGCGGGTCCTGGCGCGCGGGGACCTGCTGCTGCTCGCGGGCGAGACACAGGCCCGCGTCTACGACGCGGGCACGCGGCGCCTGGCGGCGACCTTCGACGGGCTCCGGGCCGCGCGCTTCTGGCCGGAGCCGGCGACGCGGGTGCCGCACGGGGCGACCGCGGCCTCCGGCCAGCGGTAGGAGCGCCTCAGAACTGCCCGGTGCTCTTGAGCGCCGCGAACATGATGGCGCCGTAGATGCCGCCGCAGAGGCAGCAGGAGAGCACGGGCACCACGAGCGAGCCCGCGACCGCCGTCCCCCAGCTGGTGCGGTGCAGCGTGCGGTACGTGAAGACGCGCAGGCCCATGGCCCAGAAGGGCGCGGCATACAAGGCGACGAAGGGGATCAAACCGACGATGTACGACGCCTGGGAGACCGCATACGCGCGCAGGGTCACGGAGTAGCCGCGCTTCACGCCGCCCATGCGGAGGATGAGGTGATCCAGGCCCGCGTGCACCAGGGCGATGCCGGTGTTGAGCAGGGGCGTGAGCACGGCCCAGGCCACCATGCCCACGGTCGCCCACAGCTTCACGGTCTTCGGATCCGCGCCGCCCGTGTCCGCCTCGGGGATGAAGCTCATGACGAAGCCGATGAGCACGGCGTAGACGAGGCCCGTGGGCAGGAAGCCGGCGATGGCCGACAGAAACACGAAGCCCAGGGAGCTGCCCACGGACCCGTCGGGGTTGACGCCCCGGAGCATCTCGGTGGGCCGCACCAACATGCCGAAGCACGTCTGCCAGAACGCCTTGAGGATCCCCAGCTCCCCGCGCCGGTCCCACGGCAGCTGGCCCAGGGGCTCACGCTCGTGGCAGGTGGCGCAGACGGCGCCCTCCGGCCCCTGACGCAGACAGCGGGCACAGGCGAACGCGCCACAGCGGGGGCACGTGGCCACGCTCCTCCACTCGGGGTGCAGGGCACAGACAGGGTCGGCGCCGCCGAAAGCCGGAGGCACCAGCAACGAGGCCCCGCACCGCGCGCACGTCTCCGCGCCGGGAGCGAAGGGGGCCTGACAGGAAGGACAGGAAGGCGTCATCGCCGCGCATCCTCGCACGGCTCGCGCCCCGCCTCGCGTGCTACGGCTCCGGCGGGGACTCCGAGTCCGCCGGCACCGTCGGGGACAGGCTCCCGGCCTTGTCCTGGGCCGGCGCGCTTCCCGCTGGAGCCACGCCCCCAGGCGCTCTCGGGGCCCGGACCTGACGGGCCCGCTTCGCCTGGGCCTGCGCGTTCTTCGCCGCGACCGCGTCGCCCAGGGCCCGCTCGCGCTTCGCCAGCGCGTCCCACAGCTCCGGCGCGTCCGGGTGCAGCGTCACCGCCGCTCGCAAGAGGCCTCGCGCCACCCTGGGCGAACGCGTGTCCAGGAGCCGCTTCAGGAAGCCCGAGGGCGACAGCACCAGCGACCCTTCCGGCGTCTCGAAGGCCTCGCGCACGTGGGGAATCGCCTCCTGCTCCCGGTCCGCCTCCAGCAACCCCATCGCCTGCGCCAGGTGCGCGTCCATCGACTCCGGCTGGAGCTCCGTCGCGCGGTCCAACCAGCGCATCCGGTCCGCGGGCTTCCGCCTCGCCCGGTCCGCCAGCGTCAGCAGCTCATCCGTGTAGTCCGGCCGCACCGCGGGGGCGCGCGTCGCCGCGTCCTTCAGCGAGGGCCACACCCGCTCCGGATCCTTCACCGCCTCCAGGCGGGTGCGCTTCAGCGCCGGCACCTCCGCGCGCCTCCACCCCGCGACGAAGCGGGCCACGTCGCTCCGCACGGACGGGCTGAAGCGCTGCGCCTCCGGACACTTCAGGGTCTCGCACGCGGCCAGGTAGTCCGCGAAGAAGCCCGCCGCGCCCTGCGTCCGGTACGTGCGCAGCCGCTCCACGCCCATCGCCTTCTCCACCGTGGCCGCCATGCGCGCGCCCACGCGGATGAAGACCGACTCGGCGCGAGGCTCGTGCGCGCCGCGGATGCGCTCCATCGCGCCCCGGGGGTCCCGGGCAATCGCCGCCCGGTCGAAGAGCGCCGACACCTTCGCGAAGGCCCCCGGCAGGTCCGCCTCCGGCGGCAGCGCGCCCGGGCCGCGCGTGGCCCAGTCGTGGTACGCGAGCCCGTAGCTCGCCAGCCGCCCCATGCCCTCGTAGACCACCGCGTCCACGGGGTCCGTGAAGTGGCCGCCCCGGGAGGGGGCGCCGCCGTCCAGCACCGCCTCCATCAACCGGATGGACAGCCGGCGCAGCCGCTTCGCCTCGTCCTCCACGTTGGTGGCGAGCGCGATGGCCGCGTCCTCCGCCGGCAGCATCACCAGCAGCGTCGTCGTCTCCGGCTGTCCGCCCGCGTGCGCGACGACGTAGTGGCCCCGCAGCGGATAGGTCGCGAAGCCCATGCCGTAGTCGGTGATGTGCCCGTCGCGGGTCACCATCGTCGCCTGCATGCGACCCATCGTCTCGCGCGTCACCAGCGTGTCGTCGAGCACCGCGCGCGCGAAGTTCAGCAGGTCCTCCACCGACGCGCGCGTGCCGCCGCCGCCGAAGCGGCTGGTGACGTCCAGGAAGCGCGACAGCTTCAGCGTGCTGCCCGCCACCCGGTAGCCCACCGCCTGCTGCGCGTCGCGCGTGCTCAGCTCGTCCAGGTCCGCGTGGCTCATGTTCGCGGGCCCGAAGACGTGGTCGCGCAGGTACTCGCGGTAGGACTGGCCGGACGCCGTCTCCACCGCCGCGCCCAGCAGGTTGAAGCCCCACGTCGTGTAGAGGTAGCGCGTGCCCGGCTCCGACACGAGCGGCCGGTCCGAGAACAGCGCGATGGCCTCCTTCGTCGTCACCGGCTTCGTGTTCTTGCCGGCGCTCGGGCTGTCGTAGGTGGGCACCCCGCCCAGGTGGCCCAGCAGCTGCCGCACCGTCACCGGCCACTGCTTCATCGGGTACTCGGGCACCAGCGTGTGGATGTCCGCGTCCAGGTCCAGCTTGCCCGCCTGCGCCAGCTGCATCACGGCCACCGCCGTGAAGGACTTGGTGATGGACGCCATGCGGTACGTGGTGCGCACCGTGGCCGGCAGCTTCTTCGCCACGTCGCGGTAGCCGTAGCCGTTCATCCACCGCTGGCCGCCCCGCATCACGCCCACGGACAGGCCCGCGGTGGGGCCCACCTTCAGGTCCGCGCGCACCAGCGCGTCCAGCGTGCGCTGGAGCTCCGGCGAGAACCCGGAGGACTTCGCGTCCGGCTCCGGCGCGACCTTCGCGCTCGACTCCGGCGGGGACACGGGCTTGTCGCCCGGCGCGGACGGCGCGGCCTCCCGCTTCGGCGCGACGGCGGGCGCCTGCGTCACCGACGCGGGCTCCTCCGCGGGCGCCTGCGCGAACGCGGGCCCCGTCTCCAGCAACACCCACAGCGCGACGAAGAGCCGCTTCATGGCACCGCCTCCGCGGTCTGGCCGCTCGCACCGGCGTCCGATGCCGCTTCGCGCGACGTCGTGAGCGCCGGTGCCGGCACCGCGCCCTCGTTCACCCATCCCGCCAGCAGCGCGTCCGAGACCAGCTGCCCCAGCAGGTCCAGTCCCTGACCGCGCGGATGCACCAGGTCCTCGTGCATGAACCCCGCCTGATTGAAGCGCGCGAGCGAACCCTCGCCGCCCATCGCCGTGTAGAGGTTGAAGAAGCCGCAGCCCTCGGCGAGCGCCACCTCGCGCTCGGCCTGGATGGTGGCCTTGAGGAACGGCCGCTGCGTCAGGGGCTTGCCCTGCTCGTGGCCGTCCTGCACCGCGTCCAGGGGGCCCACCACCAGGCACGCGCTGGCGGGCGCGGCGGCGCGGGCGCGGCGCAGGAGCGCGGTCAGGTCCTGGCGCACGGTGGGCAGGTCCGTGCGCTTCCACTCCAGGCGCTTGGACTCATTGCCTCCCAGGAAGAAGAGCAGCAGCTTGGGGTCGCGCTGCGCGAGCTGCGCCTTCAGCGCGTCCTCCTCCAGCCGGCCGTACAGCGTGGCATCCGCGGACGGCACGCCGAGCATGTCCAGCACGATGCCGGGCCCGTCCTTCTGGAGCACCACGCCCTGCACGATGGCGCCCTCGCGCTCCGCGGTGATGTCCAGCCACTTCGCGCCCGCGGGCAGGTCGAAGGACGTGGTGCGGCTGGCGCCGTCCCCCTGGGGCTCCGTGCGCGCGAGCACCGCGCCGTCCACGGACACGACGAGGCGGCCCGCGTCCTTCACGTCCTTCCACCACAGCGTCCCGCGCGGCTCGCCCTCCAG
>JAFADT010000802.1 GCA_023424585.1 Pseudomonadota bacterium | reverse complement strand
GTGGAGGGCTGCATGCCGCTCGCGGGCGGACGCATGCGCTACAAGCTGGAGGCCGTGCGCCGGGCGTTGCAACGCGGGGTCCCGACCGCCTATGTGAGCGCGTCTCGCGTCGCGCGGCCGGTGTTCTCCGCCCTGGAGGAGGCGGGCGGCACGAAGTTCACCCTGCGCGAGCAAGGCGGAGCGAATGCGGACGCGTGAACCCGGCGCCGGCTTGTTGCGCTGGATGGTGGAGCAGTACAGCCCCAGCCACCAGGAGGCGTCCTTCTCCCGTGCGCTGGTGGAGCGGCTGGGGGCTCGCGGCTGGCGGGCGCACACCGACGCCGTGGGCAACGCCGTCGCTCGCTATGGCGATGGGGACACCGTCATCGCGTTCCTCGGCCACATCGACACCGTGCCCGGCGTGGTGCCCGTGCGGCTGGAGGGACAGAGGCTCTACGGCCGGGGCGCGGTGGACGCCAAGGGCCCCCTGTGCGCGTTCATCGAGGCCGTGGAGCTGCTGGACGCCGCCGAGCGCGCCGGCAAGCAGTTCCTCCTGCTGGGCTGCGTGGAGGAGGAGGTCGCCATCACGCGCGGCGCCCTGCACGTGCGCGACCAGTACGCCCCGGACTTCGTCATCAACGGCGAGCCCAGCGGCGCGCACGCGGTGACGCTCGGCTACAAGGGGCTGCTGCGCCTGGACCTGGAGCACCGCGCCAGCCGCCGCCACACCGCGAGCCGCGACTACCGCGCCGCCGCCGAGCACGTCGTCGACGCGTGGAGCGCGCTCAGGCGCCTGTGCGACGACTGGAACCGGGAGCGGCCGTCCCTCTTCGAGCAGAACCTGCCCTCCCTCAACGCCTTCCACACCGGCGCCACGGAGACGGAGGAGTGGGCCACGGCCGCGGTGAGCATCCGCACCGGCCCGTCCACGGACACCGACGCCCTGCTCGCGGCGCTCGCCACGGTGCCCACCGTGACGGTGCGCACCGTGGCGAAGAAGGACGCCGTGTCCACGAACGGCAACGACGCGCTCTCCCGCGTCTTCAAGCAGGCCATCCGCGAGCGCGGCGTGAAGCCCACGCTGCGCCTGAAGACGGGCACGTCCGACTGGAACACCGTGGCCTCCGCGTGGCGCGTGCCCACCGTGGCCTATGGCCCCGGCGACGCGGCCCTGGACCACACGCCGGACGAGCACATCGACCTGCCGGAGTACGAGGAGGGCGTCGCGGTGCTCGCCCGCGTGCTGGCGCTCCTGCCGGCGAAGGCGGCTCGCGGGGACGCGGCCTGACGCTCAGGTGCCCAGCGCGGCCAGGCCCCGCGCGCGCAGGGTCCGCATCCCCACCACGATGCCGAAGAAGAGCAGGGCGCTCCCGGCGGTGATGGGGCGCACGCCCAGGTGGTCCGACAGCGCGCCCTGGCCCCAGACGCCCAGGATGTAGCCCGCGTTCACCAGCAGGAGGAACAGGCTGCTCACGCGCGCCTGCAATTCCGGCGGCGTGCGCGCCTGGCACACCGTCTTCAGGCCGGTGAAGGCGACGAGGTACACGGCGCCCAGGAGGAACAGCGTCACCAGCGCCACCGGCAGCGTGGGGGACAGCCAGTAGGCCGCGGAGCACAGCCCCACGAGCAGCAGCGCCGCCTCCAGGAAGGCCCGCCGCCCCATCCGGGCGAGGAGGGGGCCGGAGCCGAACGCCGCGATGACCGCGCCCGTCCCCTGCGCGGTGAGCAGCAGGGACGTGGTGGTCGCGTCCCCGCCCAGCACCTTCAGGGCGAACACCGGCACCAGGCCCACGAAGGGCGAGATGAGCAGCCCCAGCAGCGCCCCGGAGCCCAGCGCGAGCGCGATGCCCGGGTCCGTCCACGCCAGCCGCACGCCGCGCAGGATGCCGGCCCACAGCGCCTCCGTCCTCGGGGGCAGGGCGCGCTTCGCCCCGCGCATCCCCGCGAGCGCCAGCAGCACGGCCAGGAAGGACAGCGTGTTGACGAGGAGCGCCCCGGAGATGCCCACCTTCGTCAGGACGATGGCGGCCAGCATGGGACCGATGACGCGGCCCAGGTTGAACTGCGCCGAGTCCAGGCTGAGCGCGTTGTGCAGGTCCTCCGCGGGCACCACCGCCACGGTGAGCGCGGTGGCGCAGGGGATGACCAGCGTGCTGAAGGCGCCGTTGAGCAGCGAGAGGGCCGCCACCCACGGCACCGACAGGTTCCCCGTGCCGGCCAGCACCGTGAGCAGCGCGGCCAGCAGCGCCTGCATGCAGACGCACACGGCCATGAAGATGCGCCGGTCGAAGCGATCCGCGAGCGCGCCGCCCAGGGGCGCGAGCACCAGCGAGGGCAGGTACGTCAGCGCGGCGACGCCGCCCGTCCACGCCGCCTGGCCTGTCACCTCCGTGACGTAGACGCCCAGGGCGACGGACTCCATCCACGTGCCGATGTTGGACACGAGCGTGCCCAGCCAGAGGAGGGTGAAGTCGCGGTGAGACAGGGCCCGGACGGCGGCCGAACGTGAAAGCAGGGAGGTGGCCACGGAGGGGCTCTTTCTACAGCGCGTCCCTGACGCGTGCTCGGTGGGCGCACGCCTACACGGTGGTTGACTCCCTGCCTGCCTTTGAGAGACGGGGAAGGTCATGACGCGGCCCAAGGTTCTCGTGGTTCCCCGGGAGATTGCCGGCGAGCGGCTCGACCGGTTCCTGACGAAGCACGTCCCGGGCCTCACGCCGGAGCGCGCCCGGGCGCTGCTGGACGCGGGCCGGGTGCGCATCCGGGGCAAGAAGGCGCAGGCCACGCGCAAGCTGTGGGGCGGCGAGGAACTCACGCTGGAGACGCCGGAGCCCCGGCCGTCGCCGCATGCGTCAGGGGAGGGCCCGGCGCTGCCAGTGCTGTACGACGACGCGGCGCTCGTCATCGTGGCCAAGCCGCCGGGGCTGGTGGTGGAGCCGGAGGGAAGGGCGGCGTCGGTGGTGGGGCTGCTCGCGGCGCGGTGCCCTCCGTTCGACGTGGAGGGCGTGGCCCAGCCGGGCGTGGTGCACCGGCTGGACCGCGAGACGAGCGGATGTCTGGCCTTGGCCCGGACGGATGACGCGGCGGCGGCGCTCCTGAAGGCGTTCCAGGAGAAGCGCGTGGACAAGCGCTACCAGACGCTGGTGCTGGGCCGCCCGCCGGACACGGGGCGGCTGGAGGGGCCCTACGCGAGGGACCCGAAGGACCCTCGCCGCTTCACGACCCGCGTGCCCTCCGCCAGGCGCGCGGCGTTGACGTTCACGGTGCGCGAGCGGTTCCGCGAGGGCGCGCTGCTGGACATCGACCTGGACACGGGGCGCACGCATCAGATCCGCGTGCAGCTGTCGGAGGCCGGGTTTCCGGTGCTGGGCGACTCGCTCTACGGCACGGAGGAGGCGCGCAGGCACCCGGCGGCGCTCGCGGTGGGGCGCCAGGCCCTGCATGCGTGGCGGCTGGAGGTGCCGTCCTCCGCGACGGGGCGCGTCGTCCAGGTGGAGTCGTCGCCGCCGGAGGACTTCCTCCGGGCGCTCACGGTGCTGCGTGGAGGCGCATGCTAGGGTTTGGGGAAGAGGGGAACATGCAATCGCGGATGAAGCGGTGGGGCGGTGTGGCGCTGGTGGCGGCGCTGTGGCTCGTGGGCTGTGGCGCCTCGATGAGCCCGGCGGCTCCCGGCGGCCTCGTCCCCCGAGGCGGACCCCGACCTCGCCGCGGAAGCGGGTGCGGCGCCTCGGGGACGTGGCCTCGCGCCGGGCGTGGCTAATCGCGGCGGAAGCCCGAGTCGTCTTCAGCCTCGGCCTCCGGTTCGGGCGGCTCCAGCCGGGCCTGCCGCTCACTGGCCTCCCAGGAGGCCTGGGCGTCACCGGCGTGGACGCGGGCGGCGGCATCGTCGTCCTGGTCCGCCGTCCAGGTGGTGTGGCCTCCCGCATAGCCCTCCAGGGGGCGGGCGCCGCGGCGTGACTCCACCTCCAGGTCCTTCTGCTCCTGCTCGCGCAGCCGCTTGCGCTCCTGCTCGCGCTCATGGTCGTGCTGCTGCTCCAGGATCCGGTCCGCCATCTCGCACTACCTCCAGCCTCAAGGTGGGGCCGGCCGCGCGGGACGGCAGGGGGAGGCGTGCGTTCGTGCACGGCCGCACGGCTGGCGTGCGGTCGGCGGCACGGGCGCCCCACGGGGTACGCTCGGGGAGCCCGTGTGGGCCGGGCCGCCTGGAGGAGCACGGCGCATGGCGTCAGCCCGCGACCTGCAAGACACCGACTGGGATTGGCTCACGTAAGCTGCCCGGCATGCGCCAGCACTTCGAACGCCGGACCACCGACCGGCTGCTGCTCCGCGCGGTTCGCGAGAGCGACCTGGACGCGGTCTTCGCCCTCCATTCGGAGCCGGCGACGAACCGGTTCAGCCGCCGTGGCTACATGCAGACGCTGGAGGATGCGCGGCGGATCATGGGCCTCTGGCTGGAGGACTGGGCGCGCGAGGGCGTGGGCTACTGGCTGGTGGAGCGGCTGGAGGCGCCCGGCGTCGTCGTGGGCCTGGGCGGCCTGCGCCACAAGGAGCTGGAGGGCCAGCGCGTGCTCAACCTGGCCTACCGCTTCGCGCCCGAGACCTGGGGCTCCGGCTACGCGACGGAGGTGTCCCGCGTCGCGCTGGCGCTGGCGGCCCGGCACCTGCCGCGGGTGCCCCCGGTGGCCATCATCCACCCGGAGAACACCGCGTCCATCCGCGTCGCGGAGCGGCTCGGGATGCGCGTGGACCGCCACATCCTCGAGGACGGCATCCCGAACCGCGTGTATGTGGTTGGCTGAGCGCGCTCAGCGCGGCTCAAACGACGCGCAGACGCGCACGCCGCTGCGGACGTCGCGCGCGGTCGCGTCGCCGGGGGAGAGGTCGGCGCTCGCCGCGACGAAGGAGTCGTAGTACCAGGAGCCGCCCCTCAGCACGACGCTGCCGAACTCCGGCGTCACGGAGCGCGTGAGCTCGTAGGCGTTGCCCGCCATGTCCCGCAGGCCGAAGGGGCTCACCGACGCGGGGTGCGTCCCCACCGCGTCCGGCCCGAAGGCCAGCGGCCGCCGGTCATACGTCGCGTCGATGTTGGCGTCGTCCGGCTGGAGCTGGTCGCCGTGCGGATAGCGGCGGCCATCCGCGCCCCGGGCCGCGTACTCCCATTCATGCTGGCCGCACAGGCGCGCTCCCGGCAGCCGCTTCGTCCGGTGGAGCCAGTAGAAGTAGCCCTCCAGGTCCTGGGCGGAGACGCCGGACAGCGGCAGCCGCCTCCAGTCGACGCTCGCGTGCCGCGTGCGCTCCGCGTAGAGCAGGGGCTCACCTTCCTTCGCGGTGCGGAACTCCTCGCGGGAGCGGTGGAAGGTGAAGACCCAGCCCGTGCCCTGCCGCCACCGCAGCGTGAGGGCGCCCCCGTCGCCGAAGTGCGGCTGTTCGAGGATGCGCCTCGCGGGCGCGTCCGGCGGCAGGTCCTCCAGGTAGGCCAGCCAGTCGCCGAACGTCACCTCGTCGCGGCCCACCAGGAAGCCGCCGGTGAGGCAGGCGCGGTGCATGGGCGGGCTGAAGGTGAAGCGGCGCACCACCTCCGGCTCCGCGCTGCCCAGGAGGAAGCAGCCCGGCGGGACGTAGACGTACCCGTCGGGCACCTGCGTGGGCAGCGTGAGCCGCAGGGCCTCACGGGCGCCGTGCGTGAGGAACACCGGGACGTCCACGGGCACGCGCCCCGGCTGCGTGACGTGGAGCAGGTAGGAGCCCTCCGGGAGGACGAAGCGAGAGGCCCCCGTGTCCGGGAGGGCTTCGCTCCGGAACGGGCCGTCGCTCCGGATGACGCGCGCGATGGCCACGTGGGCCCCCGGGGGCGTGCTCTCGAACGTCAGCTCCGCGGGCTCCCGGAGGCGCCGCAGGGAGGCCTCGCCCTCCTTCGCGGCGTCCACCTCCTGCTCCAGGCGCTGGAGCCACGCGTCGCGCTCGTGGCGCTGGTGGAAGGCCTCCGCGAGGAGGACGCGCTCGGACAGGACCTCCGCGATGAGCCGGCGCGTGTCGGGGTGGTGGCGGTCCCGGTCCAGGCCGCGCTCCAGGCTCCGGCTGGCGCGGGTGAAGGCCGCCTCCGCCTGGTCGCGCAGGGAGAGCGTCTCCGTCCAGCGCTTCTCCGCGGCGCCGCGCAGGCCCGTGGCGTCCGTCGCGGTCTCCGGGCCCAGCGAGGACGGCGCCCGCCCGTCGAACATCGCCAGGGACTCCGCGCGGCTCGTGAGCGCCCTCGCGGTCAGCGTGCGCCCGGAGGCCAGCGCCTCCCGCGCGGTGCCCAGCTCCGCGGCGATGAAGCGCGAGTCCTCCAGGTACGCCTGGAGCTTCAGGCCGCCATAGGACGCGAGCACGGCGAGCGCGAGCACGAGCGCGGTGAGCCCCTGGCCCCAGCGCGCGCGGCGCACGGCGCGGTGGGACGCGCTCAGGAAGGCCTGCTCCCGGGTGCCCAGCGTGGCGGGGTCCAGGAGCCGCACCTCGTCCAGCTGGCGCTGCCCCCAGAGCGCTTCGCTGGCGCGGCGCAGCCGGTCCCACTCCGCGCTGGCCGCCTCCACGCGCTTGCGCAGCACGCGGTGCCCGATGTCGTCGTCCAGCCAGTCGCGCAGCGTGCCCCAGCTCGAGATGAGCGACTCGTGGGCGATCTCCCAGCGCGGCAGGCCGTTCACCGTGCGCGTGTGCAGCAGCCGGCCCTCGACGAGCATGCGCAGCGCCCCGCGCGAGACCTCATCCGACGCGTCCGCGAGGTCCTCCGCGCCACGCTCGATGCGCGTGCCCTCCGCGGTCACCAGCTGGATGAGCAGCCGCCGCGCCGCCGCGTGCTCCGCCGGGC
>JAFADT010000093.1 GCA_023424585.1 Pseudomonadota bacterium | reverse complement strand
ACGCCGGCCCGCACGGCGTCGAGCGCGCGCAGGGCCGCGGCCTTCAGCCCCTCCGCGTCGGAGTCCCCAAGCCCCACCCAGGCGAGCCGCGACGGCGGGGCCTCCTGGAGGACGGCGTGGGCGTTGGTGCCGCCCCAGCCAAACGCGCTGACGCCAGCCACCGCCGGCCCGTCCGGCACCGGCCACGCGCGCGTCTCACGGGCGACCTCCAGGCGGAGCGCCTCGAAGGGGATGAGCGGGTTGGGCCGCGTGAAGTGGAGGCTGGGCACCACCGTGCGCCGCTCGACGCACAGGCAGGCCTTGAGGAAGCCGGCGATGCCCGCGGCCCCCTCCAGGTGGCCGATGTTGGTCTTCACCGAGCCGATGACCAGCGGCGGGCCCTCCGCGCGCGCCTTCGCGAACACGGCCCCGAGCGCGCCCGCCTCGATGGGGTCCCCCAGCGCGGTCCCCGTGCCGTGCGTCTCCACGTAGCCCACCGCGCCGGGCGCCACGCCCGAGCGCGCGTGGACCTGCCGGAGCAGCTTCTCCTGGGCCTCCGGGTTGGGGGCGGTGAGGCCGTTGCTCGGGCCGTCGTTGTTGCTGCCCGTGGCGCGGATGACGCACCGGATGGTGTCGCCCGCGGCGAGCGCGGCGGAGAGCGGCTTGAGGACCACCACGCCCCCGCCCTCGCCGCGGCCGAAGCCGTCCGCGCTCGCGTCGAACGCCTTGCACACGCCGTCCGGGGACAGGCCCCCGAAGCGGGTCAGCGCCACCATCGTGTGCGGCGAGGCCATCACGCTCACGCCCCCGACGATGGCGGCGGTGCTCTCCCCCGCCCACAGGCTCTGGCAGGCCAGGTGGACCGCCACCAGCGACGACGAGCACGCGGTGTCGATGACGAGGCTGGGCCCCTGGAGGCCCAGCACGTAGGACAGCCGGTTGGCGACCATGTTGAGCGCCTGCCCGGTGGCCGTGTGCGGGGTGATGCGTCCCGGCTCCGCGCCCCCCAGCTCCGCGTAGTCCCGCCAGATGGCGCCGACGAACACGCCCGTCGCCGTCGCGTGCAGCGCCCGCGGCACGATGCCCGCGTCCTCCAGCGCCTCCCACGCCAGCTCCAGGAACAGGCGCTGCTGCGGATCCATCTCCGCCGCCTCGCGCGGGGAGATGCCGAAGAACAGCGGGTCGAACCCCGCGATGTCCGGCAGGAACCCGGCGCGGCGCGGCACCGGCGCGCCGCTCCCGTCGCGGTCCGCCTGCTGCAACCGCCCATCCGCCCAGCGCCCCTCGGGGACCTCCGTCACCGCGTCGCGCCCGGAGCGCAGGAGCTCCCAGAACGCGGAGAGGTCCGGCGCGCCGGGGAGGCGGCACGCCATGCCCACCACGGCGATGGGCTCCTCGCGGGCTGCGGAGGACGGCCCGACCACCTCGGGGGCCGCCGCGTCCGCGTCGCCGGAGGCCAGGTGCCTCACGAGCGCGTCCACGCTGGCGCAGCGCCAGAAGACCGTGGGAGGCACCTCCCGGCCCAGCAGCTCGGAGAGCGCGCGGCCGAGCGCCACCGCGCCCAGCGAGTCCAGGCCGTAGTGGCTGAAGGGCCGGCGGACGTCGATCTGCTCCGGCGACAGGCCGTTGCGGGAAGCCAACGCCTCCAGCAGGTGGGCCCTGAGCGCCGACACCGCGGACACTTCCGTCGCAGGAGCAGAGTTGGTCAGCGCACCCATGGCAGTTCCCCCTGTCAGCCCTTCCCCAAGGGCCCGGTTCCCACGTCAGCGCGAAGCGGACACCGCCCGCGCCGGACACGACTCAAGACAAGACAATCCCGTCACCGCGAGGCGCGGTCGCGCGCGCCAGCGCGGAGGGCCTGGGCGCGGGACTTCGGATGGCTGGGATGAAGCCCGGGGGCGCGGCCCCCGGGAGCGCTACGCCTGCCGCGCCGCCGCCGTCGCGGACGGGCGGGTCCACGCGAACTCCTTCAGGGCCGGCTCCAGCTCGACGCCGCCCAGGTGGTTCGCGTAGTTCACCAGCACCTGCTGCGACAGGGCCAGGAGGACGTCGAGCGCGGTGGCGCCCGTGAAGCCCTGGGCCGTGAACCGGCTCCAGAGGTCATCCCCCACGTACCCCTTCTCACGGACCACCGTGCGGGTGAACTCCGCGAGCACGTCCAGCCGGGGCTCCGGCAGCGCCGTCCCCGAGCGGAGCGCGGCCACGACCGCGTCCGGGACCTGGAGCTTGCGACACAAGTAGCTGTGGAAGGCCATGCAGTACGAACAGTCGTTCTCCCAGCCGATGGTCATGATGACCACCTCGCGCTCCACGGCGCTCAAGGAGGACTGGCCCAGCAGTGGCCCCATCTGCGCGAAGGCCTGGGTCGCGCTCGGCGACTCCGCGATGAGCCCCAGCAGGTTCGAACGGAAACCGGCGGACTTCTCCACCGCGGCCAGCACCGGACGGGACTGCTCCGGCGCGCTCTCAATCGTGTGAATCCTCAGTCGCCCCAAGACACACCCTCCCCTGATTTGGAGTGTCGGATTCATTTGACAATGCCACCTCAAGCATTGCGTTTCAACAAAGATTCACATTCCTCTCAAGATTTCCTTGCGCACCTCGCGCGGGATTTCAGGGTGAATTTCTGTATGATTATTCAGGACGAAATCACCTGCAATTCCAGGGGGTTGAAAATATCTCGGGAAGAATCGGCAGGTCCAGCGTAACGCCGGCCAGGGGTCGCGACCTTAATGACTGGCAAACCGCAATCCTGCGGCCTCAGGAGTATTCATGTCCCGTCTGAACCTTGTCGACGCTTCGCACGCCACGCTCAAACCCATCAAGGAGAAGCTGGGCGCCAACCTGCCGCCGCCGGTCCGGGTGCTGGCCAACTCGCCCGCGGCGATGAGCGCCTTCTTCGCGCTGCACGGGACGCTGGGCCAGGGGCAGCTGACGCCGCGCGTGCGCGAGCAGATCGCGCTCGCGGTGGGCAACGCGCAGGGCTGCCGCTACTGCGTCTCGCACCACACGCAGCTGGGCCGCAAGGCGGGCCTCTCCGACCTGGAGCTGGATCACGCGCGCTCGGGCAAGGCGCCGGACGCCAAGGTGGAGGCGGCGCTCCAGTTCGCCCGGCAGATCGCCGCGCGCCGGGGCGCGGTGACGGACACGGAGCTGGCGGCGGTGCGCGCCGCGGGCTGGAGCGACGGCGACGTGGTGGAGATCCTGGCCCAGGTCGTCGCGACCAGCTTCGGCAACTACCTCAACCACCTGGCCCAGACGGAGATCGACATCCCGCCGGTGGACCTGGTGCCCGCGGCGGTCATCGACGGAATCCACGCGTGACGGCGACCTTCGAACCCGGGGCCCGCTTCCCCGACCTGGAGCTGAGGGACGGCGCGGGCAGGCCCACGCGCCTGGGCGAGGCCATGGGCGGCGAGGCGGCGGTGGTCTTCTTCCTCCGCAACGCCGCGTGTCCGGTGTGTCGCAACCACCTGAAGACGCTGGCGAAGCGCCAGGGCGACATCGCGGCGAACCGGGCGAAGGTCCTCTCCGTCGTGCCGGATGGACCCGGCGAGGCGCGGGAGCTGGCGTCGTGGCTGGGGCTGGCGGCGGTGCCGGTGCTCACCACCGGCACCGGCTCGCACGCGGAGGCGGGGCTGGAGCCCATCCTCTGGGGCAGGCTCCAGCCGAGCGGCACCGTATTGCTGGCCCCCTCCCGGGAGGTCGTCTACGGGAGGCAGTCCGCCCTCCCGCCGCTGGGCTTCAACGAGAAGGAGCTGATGACGGCGCTCGCGCGCGGGGCGCACCTCACGCAGTAGCGGACGAGGCGCGCCGTCCTGCGTCATCCAGGCTTTCCGGCCTTCCCCCTTCGGCGGATTTCGTCGAAGGGGGTTAGGATGGCGGAGCCATGTCTGAAGACACCCCTCCGGATTCCGCCACGGAGCGCGCCGCGTTCCTCTCCTGGATCACCCTGCTCGTCCACCAGCAC
>JAFADT010000730.1 GCA_023424585.1 Pseudomonadota bacterium | reverse complement strand
GGCAAGCTGTTCGTATCGTGCGACGTGGGGCCCAACGGCTTCATCAACGGCGTCTCCTGGAGCTCCTGACGCGTCGGGGCTTCGCAGACGAATCGGTGTACCCGCGGAGCGTGCCTTGCGCCCCGCGGGTATCTCTCATTGTCTCTCGTGGTGGGTGAGCAGGCGGCCCGGAGACGTCCTGCGGCGCGGTTGGGGGACGTGCAGGGCGACGGCGGCTAACAACCCCTCCTCAAGGGCAGGTCAGGGGGCCTTTGCTTCGTGCCGGGGGCGTGAGCTTCTTTCCCGTCTGGGGGTTCGCGCACCAGGTCATGCCGGTTGAGGCATGGTGTTGCACTTTCTTATAGGTGCCGTCCTCGGCGCACTGCGGTGTATACATTCCAACGACGGGCTGCTCACCGGACGACTTCTCAAGGGTGCTGGCCAGTTGCTCCAGGCAGGCGGGACACGTTGGCGTGCCCTTCCCAGGAGGTATCTCGGTCCCCTCGACCTTGCTGCCTGTCGAGGGATTCACACACCAGCTGTAGCCGGTGGAGCCGTGGTGCTGCACCAACACGTAATTGCCCTCCTTGGTACACTGGGGCACGAAGGCGCCCGGCATCGGGGTAGTGGTGGCGGGGTTCGCATCCCTTTCCTTCGAGCACTGGCCACTGGCTCGGGCGGATGCGGAGAGCAAAAGGGCTCCGGTTGCAACTACAAGGGAGGACATACGGAGTGTGGACAAGATTGGACTCCTCGTGGGATGGGGCGCGGTGTGTTGGAGGGTTCAGGAGAGACGGCACACGAGCTTGGTCCAGTTTCGTGGCTTCCCCGCATCTTGTGGGACGAGCAGTCACTTCAAGGCAGGGTGCAGCTCGGCACCTCGTGACACGCCGTTCGAAGTGTTTCCGCCTGGCGATAAACTCGAGGCTGAGACGGTTCGTAGCCAGCAAGCTCCAAGAGGACTGGTAGCCTGAGCAGAGGAGTTGCTATGCATCTGTGTCACCCCCGCGGCTGAGCGGTTCCGTGCGACCGAGCGCCGCCGTCAGTCCTGTGATGTGGGGCGGACGACGATGTCTCCGACATCGACGTCGGCCGGTTGCTCGATGGCGAAGGCGATCGCGCGTGCAATGGCTTCAGGTGGCAGCCCCTCGTGGCTCCGCTTAAGGATACTCGATCGAATTGCTTCGTTGGGGATGGAGTCAGAGAACTCGCTTTGCACGAAGCCGGGTGAAATCAACGTGACTCGCAGCGTTTCACCCGCTTCCTGTCGGAGTGCCTCGGAGAGCGTTCGTACGGCGTTCTTGGTGGCTGCGTAGACGCCCATCGACGGGACGATGCGCAATCCTGCTGTCGAGATGGTGTGCACGAAGTGTCCTGCGTGCTGTTGTCGAAAGACGGGGAGTGCGGCTGCAATCCCGTGCAGGACTCCGCGCAGATTGATGTCGATCATCATGTCCCAGTCGTCAACACGGAGCTCGTCGAACCGCGAAATCGGTCCGACGCCGGCGTTGCTTACGAGCACGTCGAGCCGCCCGAAGCGAGTAAGTGTATGGGCGACCAGGGACTGGAGGTCGGAGCGATGACGAACATCGGTCGTATGCGATGACGCAGCATAGCCCTTCTCCACGAGGTCACTGGCTATCAGTTCGATGCGCGCTGAACGTCGCGCGGCCAGAACAACCTTCGCGCCTCTGCTGGCGAGCAAGCGCGCCGTTGCCTCGCCGATTCCACTGCTCGCCCCTGTAATCGCTACGACCTTCCCGTCGATCTCTTTGTTGCTCATGTCTCGAACCGTAGCGGTCGGTCCGATTGGTGCCTTGGCGAATCTTGGCGAAATAATCACCTCGCGGTATTCTCATGGGGTGCTGACTGAAGTGGAGGCAGTGGCTGTTCCCGAAGGAGCGCCTCGCGCGTTTCGGTGGTCGTGTGCGCACCTCCACGTTGGGGTGAAGGACGCCCTCACCATCGCACGGGTCGTGCGCGGCCGATGGCGATGGTGGAGTCATGGTCGCGAGTGGGGCGTTGAGCCGGGGGCTCTGCTCATCCAGTCGCGCGGCGACGTGTGCCGAGACGTCGAGCGTGACGAAAGAGGCGAATGCCAGGTTGTCGTCTTCGAGGGCGTGGAGGAACGCCCGCTCTCCGTTCCGCTCCTCGAAGCGCTTGATTCCAGAGGTGGCCCGCTTCACCGACTCTTTGACACGCTGTGGAGTGTGTGTCGTGCACCCTCTGTCGATGCTGTGGTGGAGGACGCTCTCGCGTCGCTTCGCGCTCTCGAGCGAGCCGAGTCGCACACCTCGCGCGCAGTTCGCGTGGTGCTTCGCCTTCTTGGGGAACACCTCGGAGAGCGCTTGACGCTTGAACAGCTGTCGTCATACGCAGGGATCGACAAGTATCACTTGGCTCGGCGCTTTCGTGCCGAAGTCGGCCTCTCTCCGTATGCGTATTTGCTGCGGCTCCGTATCAGTCGCGCAAAGGAACTCTTGCGCTTGGGGTGGTCCGCGTCCTTGGTTGCGAGCGAGGTTGGATTCTACGATCAGAGTCAGATGACGAGGCATTTCGCACGCGTGGTTGGAGTGCCTCCGGCTCTCTACTCTCGCATGCCCGGCGGCTTCGCGTAGGGCATGGATTCGCCACTCGACCCCTGCTGAGCAGTCGCAGCGCGTGGACCCGTTGATGAGGACGGCTCTCGACAGCCCGGATCGTCGATGTGGCGTCGGGGGCTCCAAGGGTGCTCATGTCCCGCCAATCTGTCCCGCAACCATCCGAGGGGGCGCGGGTTGAAGGCAGAAACACCTCGGAGCCTTCTTTATGTCCCGCCTCGGTCTGCTCGGTTTGTTGTGTGTGTGCCTCGTCACGGCCTGTGACTCCTCGGCGTCGGACTCACCCGACAGCGAGCCGCCCGACTCGGGAACGACGCTCGACACGGAGCGCGACAGCGGCACGGAGGTGGACAGTCCCCTTGATGCTGGCGCGGACGTGGGCGGGTCTGCCGATGGCGGCGCCGCCGAGAGCCTCTGCTCCCCGCTTCCGCTCCCCGCGCCCTGCGAAGAGCCGCAGGCGGGGACCCTGGTCACGTCCGTGAGCGACTGGGGCACTCCGGGTCCGTACGCGGTGACGGAGGAGACGGTGACGAACCCGCATCCCGTCGCGCGCGGGCAGGTGGTCACCTACCGGCCGACGGGGCGGGACCCGGTGCCGGTGCTCTTCTTCTCGCATGCGTTCGGTGCCACCGACTCCGACCTGTACGTGGAGATGTTCCGGATGCTGGCGAGCCAGGGCTACGCGGTGGTCTTCGTGCCGTATCCGCTCATGCCGGACACGCCGCGACCCAACGAGGCTCGCTATGACTGTCTGTGGCAGGGCTTCCAGGCGGCGGTGGCACAGCAGCAGGGTCACTTCGACCTCACTCGCGTGGGGTTCTTCGGTCACAGCTATGGTGGCGGCGCGACGCCGGAGATGGCTCGACGGGGCTTCGTGGAGCAGGGCTGGGGAGGCCAGGGGCGGTTCATCTTTTCGATGGCGCCTTGGTATACGTGGGGCCACGACTACCAGACGCTCCCCGCCGACGTCCGGACCCTCATCCAGGTGTATGCGGATGACGACGTGAATGACCACGCCATCGCCGTGGACCTCTGGGAAAGGCTGCCTGCGGGCATGGAGCGCGCGTGGCTCAACGTGGTGAGTGACTCCTGCGGCTGCGGACTCAACGCCACGCACACCGTGCCCATGACACGCGCGGCGCTCACGGGCAACCCGGAGAATGTTCTCAATGCCCATGACCGCGAGGCCGTGTGGCGCCGGGTGCACGCGCTCGCGGTGTATGCCTTCACCGGCGACACGGCGGCGCGCGCGGTCGCCTACGGGACGGACACGAGTCTGGGCTACTGGGTGGGGTGTGGCGGACGCCCCGTGCGACCGCTCGTGCAGAGTCGCATGGAGCCACGGCCTTCGCCCTGCCATGCATACAAGTATCCGGCGTCCGCGCGCTGCCAGTATGCGGACCCCGGCGACACCTGTCAGTGAAAGAGGGAGCGAGTGCTCCCGAGCCGAACCGTTGCCTTGCGCGCTCCGGAGCTCCCCGGGGGCAGCAACCGCTTCGAGCGACAGCCGCGTGACACAGTGGTGGGCTGCAAGAATCACTGTGCGCTGGCCGGGTGGCTGCCGCTTCTGCATGCGTGGCTTGTTGTGCCGGGAGATGGATTTTAGCCGGTGCGTTTCAATATGTTATGTGTGTCAATGCCTGGAGCTTCGGGGGCTGTCGCGCTCTGGCGTACAAATTCCCGGGCGCGACGTGTGAGGATGTTGCGAAGCCTGAAAGTATAGGCATAGAGGAACGCGCCGACCGTTGCGAGAATCAATCCTCCCGAGGCCAGGACAAGGAGGAGCGGTGAAGGCAGCGCAAGCGTTGCTGCGAAGAGTATGGCAGCGGCAACGATTGTCCCCAGGATTCCCCAGTCAATCGGGCGCATCCCCTCGAAGAGCTTGACCTGAAGTCGCGAGGGGGAATGCTCCGCCAACAAAAGCAGCGGGATGATGTCGTCGCTCCGAACACCCGTTCGCAGGGCGAGCTTGAGGGTGACAGGGATGGATGATGGGGAGGACAGAAGCCGACTGCGGGGCGCAAGTGGCATGGTACTGGGCTTCCTTTGGGCCGAAAGGAAAAAGTTCGAGACGCGGTGACCTGGTATGTCGGTCGGCACGGGGGCCAGCACTAACGGTCAGCGACTCCGAGGGCGGAAAGCTTCATGCATTGAGTAGCATTTGCGCGGACGAAGTTGCAGGCGCCTCCTGCGCCTCATGTCATGGTTCCACCGAAATGGGGGGAGCCGGGCCATCCGCGTTGAAGCGGAGGTGAACGCCAAAGAAGGATGCCGAACCTGTTTGTTCCATGGCCGACCAGAGTCTTGAGGCAGTGGCCAGGTCATGAGAGCCCTGCATGCGGCCTACCAGCCAGATGAGCAGGATGCTGGCTTGGCGCTCACGCGGGGCCCCCAAGTCAGCGAGTTGTCGGAGTCCCTCTGCGAGGGCCGTCTGCGCTCGTCTGTGAGCATCGGACCGACAATGGGTTGGAGGGGTGGGTTCGATTGATGGGGGAGCCATGCGCGATTTTTCCAGAGGGCGATGAGGCGCCAAAAGTTGAAGCGTCGCTGGATTTGGTAGATGGCCCATGCCGTTCTTCGCGCCGCGCACGTTGCCTGAATCGAGGAGAGTGGTTCTTTCAGTTAGGTCATCGAAAACTCAGTAGCAACTGTCTTTTGGTGCCCAGCGCACACCGTCAGTCCGCGCATCCACGGATAGATGTATCTCTTTCACCGGCGGTCTGTGCGCGGGCATCGGGTTACTGTCTCGTTGGGGTTTTGCGCTCGGACTTCACGACGCCTCCCGCGCTACTCACTGGAGGTGTCAAGGACCGGCGAGGATGGATCGCGAGCGGTTCGGTCGAGTGGATCCGCCGCGGGAGCGCGCTTCGGCGGCCGTGACGCCGCTACGCCGTCGTCTTCGGCCTGCTGGCGGAGGGCAGGCCTCCGCGCATTGAGGATGCCCGCGCGGGCCTCCCGGTGCGCAGCGTCTAGTTGCACGGTGTCGTGTCTGCCCCGCTGGACGTGTCGCACGGAGCCGGCCCTGCCAGGCCCGACGCCGTGGAGTGCCAGGGGAGAAGGCCACTCAGGCGCCAGCGTCATGGGTCCAGGCTGCCCCCCCCCCTGCATCGCACCGCTTGCCCAGCCCGATGGGGCAGGGCAACGGTTGAAAATTCGGCACTGGTCAATTCCATCTAAAATCAGGAAACACAAGGATACGTGGTTGACTGGCCATGGCTGATCATCCTAAAGACAATCGCCGAAACCGCCCACGAGGACTCCCGCATGAACAAGCGCTCATTGGCCGCTGTCGTGACTTCACTGTGTTTGAGTGCTTGCAGGGAAGATGATGCGCCTCCCGTCGAGAGGCCCGCCGAGGAGCTGACCCAGGAGCACATGGAGTCCCTTCGCAACGACCCTGCCGCGCTCGCGGACTTCCTGCGTGACATGCCCAAGGG
>JAFADT010000686.1 GCA_023424585.1 Pseudomonadota bacterium | reverse complement strand
GTCCCAGTGCCGGTGCTGCGCGAGGGCCCGCGCGAAGGCGGTGGCCAGCGCCGCCCCCGCGCCCGCCTGGGAGCCGGCGATGACGCCGGGCGCGGCCGGGTCGATTTCACAGGCCCTGAGCAGGTCCTCCGCGTCCCTGGACGCGCCCACCGTCTTGCAGTGCAGGTAGGCCTCCTGCACGAAGTGGCGCGACTCGCCGTCCTTCTTCAGCGTCTCCACGCTCCTGGCGCCGCCGGGGATGAAGACGCCGTCGTACTCCACGGAGGCGGTGGTCATGGCGCTCTTGTCCACCGGCACGTCCTTGCCGTTGGAGGCCTTCACCGTGCCCAGGCGCCTGGCGATGACCTTCAGCCGCGCCCCCTGCGCCTCCAGCTCCTTGCGCAGCGCCGCCAGCTCATCCGCGTCCACGCCGTCCGCGACGAGCACGCCCACCTTGCGGGTCTTGATGGACGGCTTCGAGGCCTGCTTCATCGCCTCCATGCTCAGGGCCTTGGACGCGGGCGGGCCCTTGGGCGTGACGGGCGTGGCCTTGGGCGCGGGCAGGCCCAGCCCCTCCGCCACGGCGGAGACGAGCAGGGCGTCGATCTTCGCGAAGTGCTCCAGCATGCGCTCCTGGATGGCCTTTGTCTCCACCTTGCCCAGCTCGAAGCGGCACGCGTCGATGAGGTGCTGCTGCTCCGGCTCGGACAGGCTGCGGAAGAAGAGGGCGGCCTGGCTGTAGTGGTCGTTGAAGGAGGCGGCGCGCTCCCGCACCTTCTTGCCGCTCACCTGCTCCGGGTGGTGCGCGTAGCCGCCCTGCTGCTGGGAGGCGAGGAACGGGCAGCCGCCGCCGAGCGAGTTGGGGAAGTAGTTGGCGCGGCCCACGTTGCTCGTGTGCCGGCCGAAGCCGTCCTGCTGGTGGTTGTGGACGGGCGCCACCGGGCGGTTGATGGGGAGCTCCGCGAAGTTCGGCCCACCCAGGCGCGTCAGCTGCGTGTCCAGGTACGAGAAGAGGCGCGCCTGCATCAGCGGGTCGTCCGTGAAGTCGATGCCCGGCACGATGTTGGCCACGCAGAAGGCGACCTGCTCCGTCTCCGAGAAGAAGTTCGTCGGGTTGCGGTCGAGGGTGAGCTTGCCCACCGGCTGCACCGGGACGACCTCCTCCGGGATGAGCTTGGTGGCGTCCAGCAGGTCCACGCCCAGCGCCTGCGCGTCCTTCTCCTCCAGGAGCTGGATGCCCAGCTCGTACTCGGGGAAGTCGCCCTGCTCGATGGCTTCGAAGAGGTCGCGGCGGTGGAAGTCCGGGTCCTTGCCCCCCAGCTTCTGCGCCTCATCCCAGACGAGCGAGTGCGTGCCCAGCAGCGGCTTCCAGTGGAACTTCACGAAGCGCGCGGTGTTCTTTTCGTCCACGAAGCGGAAGGTGTGGACGCCGAAGCCCTGCATCATCCGGAAGCTGCGCGGGATGGCGCGGTCGGACATGATCCACATGATCATGTGCAGGGTCTCCGGGACGAGCGACACGAAGTCCCAGAAGGAGTCATGCGCCGTCTGTGCCTGGGGGATCTCGTGGTGGGGCTCCGGCTTGGCGGCGTGGATGATGTCGGGGAACTTGATGCCGTCCTGGATGAAGAAGACGGGGATGTTGTTGCCCACCAGGTCGAAGTTGCCTTCCTCCGTGTAGAACTTCACAGCGAAGCCGCGCACGTCGCGCGCGGTGTCCGCGGAGCCGCGCGAGCCCGCGACGGTGGAGAAGCGCACGAACACCGGCGTCTTCTTGGACGGGTCCTGGAGGAACTTCGCGCGGGTGTATTGGGAGAGGGATTCGTACACCTGGAAGTAGCCATGGGCGCCCGCGCCGCGCGCGTGGACGACGCGCTCGGGGATGCGCTCATGGTCGAAGCGGGTGAGCTTCTCGCGGAGGTGGAAGTCCTCGAGGAGCGTGGGGCCGCGCGCGCCGACCTTGAGTGAGTCGTCGGTGTGCTCGACACGGATGCCCTGGTCCGTGGTGAGGAAGTTGCCCGTGGGCTCTGAGCGGTCCCGCGCGAGCTGCTGATCCTTGCTCTGCTCATCCACGCGCACCGCGTCCGGCTGCTTCTGTGAGGTCACCGCACCACCTCCTTCAAGGGGCGTGCAGGGTGCCGGACGCGGTGGGGACCGCACGCCCCGCGTGGCGCGTCTGGGAGGTGCAGGACGCAAGGCGGCGGGGGTGTCCAGTGGCGTTCGTTCGCGGCGTTGGCCAGCGAGCGTCAGGCGTCCCGGGCCCCGGGGCAGGCGTGGCGGGGAATCCATGGGAGACGTGCAGGGTATGGCGTGGGGTGTGTGTCCTGTCATGTTGGACGGGTGTGCTACCTCCTGCCGACATGGATAGAGTGATGGGCGGCGAGGACTGGGGAGACGCGATGGGAAAGAAGCCCGCGACCTATGCGGACCTGGAGGCGCTCCCGGAGCATGTCGTGGGGGAGCTTGTCGCAGGGGAGCTGTATGCCAGCCCGCGGCCGGCATTCCCCCATCTCACAGCGGCTTCGTTCCTGATGGCGCTCCTGGGTAATCCCTTTGTCTTTGGACTGGGAGGCCCGGGAGGCTGGTACATCGTGCTCGAACCCAGGCTCCGTCTGGGAGACGATGTCCTCATTCCGGACCTGGCCGGCTGGCGGCGCGAACGACTCCCGCAGGCGCCGAAAGTCGCGGCGCTCGCCCTTCCGCCAGATTGGGTCTGCGAGGTGCTTTCGCCCTCGACACGGCTCATGGACCGCGAGGTGAAGCTGCCGGTGTTCGCGCGCGAAGGGGTGCGGCGTGTCTGGTTCATCGACCCGGTCCTTCGCACCCTGGAGATGTTCCGGTTGGAGACGGGGCGGTATGTGCACCTCGCGACTCACTCGGGAACCGGGCCTGTACGTGTCGAGCCCTTCGATGCCGTGGCATTGCAACTCGGGGTGCTCTGGGACGAATTGGGCTGAGCGGCGTGCCCGCTTGCGGCGGGCAGCCGGCCGAGCACGGATTCAGGTGCGCACGGGCTCGATGCAGGGGAGGCTTGCGCCCATG
>JAFADT010000675.1 GCA_023424585.1 Pseudomonadota bacterium | reverse complement strand
CCCGCCGACGCGCAGGCCGACCTCCCCGCCCCGGATGACAGCGCCAGCGAAGCGGCCGCGCCCCAGGGCTTCCTCACCCTCGTCACGGAGCCTTCCGCCCGCGTGTCCCTGGCCGGCCGCTCCCTGGGTGAAACCCCGCTCACCAAGGTCGCCCTCCCGGTGGGCAGGCACACCCTGAAGCTCGTGGACGGCACCGGCCGGCCCCTGAAGCTCCTGGTGGAGATCAAACCCGACGACACCACCTCCGTCCGGGTCCCGCTGGAGATGCTGGCCAACCCCTGAGCCCGTCCGTCCGCCGGACGGGTTCCCGCCACCCCCACGCAATCACCCACCGGCGTCCAGCGTACCCGGGGCATTCCGCCGGGACGTGCTCCCACGTCCTCGCGCCTTGCCCGGAGCCACCCATGAGGATGCCCTCGCTGTCCCTGCTCGCCGCCTGCTGCATCGCCGCCACCGCCTGCACCGCTCACGCGGAGGACGCGTTGAAGCCCTCGTCCCAGGGCTCGGGCGAGACGCGCCAGGTGGAGGACTTCCACGGCGTCTCCGTGGGCCACGGCATGCACGCCGAGGTGAAGGTGGGCCCCAAGTCCGTCCGCCTGGAGGGCTCCCCCGAGAACCTCTCCCGCATCCAGCTGGAGGTGGAGGACGGCATCCTCACCACGCGCGTGAACCGCAAGGGCTGGAGCGGCCTCAACGGCCGGGTGAAGCTCATCGTGTCCTCGCCCCGCATCGACCACGTGGGGGCCAGCGGCGGCAGCCACATGGACGCCGAAGCCACCGGGTCCGGTGAGTTCGACGCCGAGGCCAGCGGCGGCTCCATCCTCACCGTGCGCGGCGTGGACGCCAGGAAGGTGGAGGCCGAGTCCAGCGGCGGCTCCGAAATCACCCTCAGCGGCCGCGCGACGCAGCTGGAGGCCGAGGCCAGCGGCGGCTCGCAGGTGCACGCCCAGAAGCTCCAGGGCATCACCGACCTGAAGGTGGAGGCCAGCGGCGGCTCCCTCGTGGAGGCGGATGCCCCGTCCAGCGTCTCCGGTGACGCGTCCGGCGGCAGCATCATCCGCCTGTCGAAGCGGCCCCAGAGCTCCAACGTCGACGTCAGCGGCGGCTCGCGCCTCGACGCGGCGAACTAGTCAGCCGCGGCACCGGGAAAGGTTGGCCGGGCCCCGGGGATGACCCGGGGCCCGGACAGGACCCCCACGAAGCAAAAGAGACGCCGCACACCGGACCTCCAAGGTCATCCGGGCGACTGTCCTTCCACGTGGATGCCGACCGCACGGGTGTGCTGCCGGCAGGCGCGTGGGCCCCATGGAACGCGCTCGAGTGACCGAACGCTTCGCAGTCCTCAAGATATTGGAAGTCCGCCCCAATCCCAAACACCCTCCGTGTCTTTCGCCGCAGGACCCGCAGGGGAACCTGGGTCACGCGCAGCCTGCCGTCCCCGACAGGCTGTAAGAACGACCGCACCGCGCTCACACGGTGCGTCGTTGAGACGCGGCAGGTCGGGTCCATCCAGCGATGATGGAAAACTCCGCACGCGTGGGACTCCTGGAGCAACCGGATCAGCGGGCCGGAGGCAGGCGGTCCGCGTTCTGCCGCTCCACCATCCAGCCGGGGTACTCGGGTGGCAGCCTGGAGACGGCGTCCAGCTTCGCGAGCTGCTCGGGGCTGAGGCGCAGCTCGGTGGCGGCCAGGTTGTCCTCCAGCTGGGCCTGCGTCTTGGCGCCGAGGATGACGGTGGTGACGTGCGGCTGATGCAGCAGCCACGCGAGCGCCACGCGCGCCACGCTGGCGCCCGTCTCCTTCGCGACCGCGTCCATCACGTCGATGGCGTTGTACGCGCGCTCGCGGTCCACGGGCGGGAAGTCGAAGGTGGTGCGGCGGGCGCCCTCGGGGCCTTCGGCGTCGCGGCGGTACTTGCCGGACAGGAAGCCGCCCGCGAGCGGGCTCCACACCATCAGGCCCACCTGCTGGTCCTTCATCAGCGGCACCAGCTCGCGCTCCAGGTCGCGGCCGGCGATGGAGTAGTAGGCCTGGAGCGACTCGAAGCGGGACAGGCCGCGGTGGTCGCTCACGCCCAGCGCCTTCATCAGCTGCCACGCGGCCAGGTTGGACGCGCCCAGGTAGCGCACCTTGCCCTGGCGCACGAGGTCGTCCAGCGCGCGCAGCGTCTCCTCCAGCGGGGTGGCCACGTCGTAGCCGTGGATCTGCAAGAGGTCGATGTGGTCCGTGCCCAGGCGCTTCAGGCTCGCGTGCACCGAGTCGAAGATGTGGTAGCGCGACAGGCCCACCTCGTTCGGCCCCGGGCCCATGCGGCCGCGCACCTTGGTGGCCAGCACCACCTGCGACCGCTTCGCCGCGAGCGCCTTGCCGAGCAGCGCCTCCGACTGCCCATACGAGTACACGTTCGCGGTGTCGAAGAAGTTGATGCCCGCGTCCAGGCACCGGCCCACCAGCGCGTCGGCCTCCGCCTGGCCCTGCTGCCCGATGTTCTTCCAGTAGCCCTCGCCGCCGAAGGTCATGGCGCCGAAACACAGTTCAGAGACAAACAGGCCGGTGCGGCCCAGCGGACGGTAGTGCATGTGCGTGTCACCTTGGGTGGAGGGGAAGGCGGCCCCTCTTAACGCCCGGTGCCCGGCCCCGCAGCAGGAAGACGCGCGATGATGGACGCGCGCCGGCTGTGGAGAAGTTGGGGGCGGAGGCCGCCTGGCTTCTCGAGCGGCTTCAATCCCTCTCGGCTCCCAATCGCGCTCACGCCGTGAGCCGGTGAGGGCTCAGCGCCCGCGCACCGGGTCCTCGTGATGGTCGTGCCCCGGCCCGCCGAACGTCCCGGGCCAGGGCTCCTCCGCGGGCTTCAGGCCCGGGATCGGGAAGCGGCGGAAGCGCGCCTGGCTGTACGCGTAGGGTGGATCGCACTCGCCGCACGTCGTCGCGTTGTCCATCATCACCACGCTGTCCGGCCCCAGCTCCAGGAACTGCGCGGGCGTCGCGGCGTCCGACACCGGGCACTGGAACACCTCGCTGCCGTCCTTCGCGCTCACCGCGAACAGCACCGGCCCCCGCGCGTCCAGGCCCGTGCCCACCACCACCGTCTCCGGCGGCTGGCCCGGCCAGGACGCCCAGCTCGCCAGCCGCACCTCCGGCGCCACCGGCCCCGGCCACCCCTGGAACCCATGCGTCCAGGACGGCGCGAGCGTCGGCAGCGCGTAGCCCTCCAGCGTCCACTCGCCCACGGTGTCGTCCTCGGACGGCGAGGGGATGAGGTGCGTGGACGTCGCCAGCGCGCGGCCCAGCCCCCGGGGGAAGGTCTGTGAGGCCACCGGCTGCCCGTCCTGCGTGCGCAGCGCCTGCGTGGAGCGCTCGTTGAGCAGGAGCCCGTTCACGATGGCCAGCTCCCCCGCGGCGAAGGCCTCCGTCTTGCGCCAGCGCGGCACGCCGTCCTGCGAGAACGCCATCAGCAACGTCGGCGCTCCCGGATACAGCGGCGCCCCCACGTTCTGCGTGGGCCCGAACGCCACGTACACGTCGCCCGCCGCGTCGGACGCCACGCCGTAGGGGTGCGGGTGGTTGCACTCGGCGAGCAGCGGATCCGCCAACGCCTGCGCGGACACCATCCCGCCAAAGGCATCCAGCACCACCAGGAAGTACTGCCGGCACAGCGTGTCGCGCGCCGTGCCCGCCGGGTACGCCTCGAAGAGGGCCGCCAGCCGGTCCGGCTGCATCACCCCCAGCCGCGCCATGAACAGCGTCGTCAGCCCCTGCGTGAAGTCCGGCCGCGCCGTCGTCAGGTCGAACGTCCACCGCGGCGAGCCCGTCACCCGGTCCAACAGCGACACCTGCCCGGACAGCGGCAGGTCCATGCACAGCAGCCGGTCGTTCCACAGCATGCACCGGCGGCCGGACACGCTCGCGCGCACCGGCACCGGGCCCGCCGCGTCCAGCAGCGCCGGCACGAAGAAGCCCACCAGCGTCACGTCCCCCGTGGGCCCCACCAGCAGGTCGTGCAGCGCCTCGCCGTTGGAGGCCGCGTCGTAGGTCCAGTCCGGCGCCAGCGCCGTGGCGGTGGGGCGCTCGCACACGGAGCCCTTGCACCTGCCCGGCCCCTGGCAGGGGCTGGCCGGCGCGCAGGTGAAGTTGTCCGGCGGGTCGCGGCGCTGGCACGCCCCGTCCAGGCACACGTCCGCCGCGTCACAGCCGCGCTCCGGGCCGCAGAACGTCCCGTCCGGCGCCTTCGCCAGCGTGCACCCCCCCTTCGGATCGCACACGCCCACCTGGCACTTGCCGTCCCCCGGGCACGGCGGCGCCGGCACCGACGTGCAGCCGTCCAGCGGGTTGCACACGTCCGTGGTGCACGCGTCGCCGTCGTCGCAGGCGCGCTCCGTGCCCTTGCACCGCCCCGCCGTGCACGTGGCGTCCTGGATGCACGCGTTGCCCGGGTCGCACGCCGTGCCGTCCGGCAGCTGCGTCTCCACGCACGCCTCCGCCGCCGCGTCGAACGTGGAGGCGTGGCAGGCCACCGGCGTGGGGCAGTCCGGGTACGGGTTCGCCTCGCCGCGCAGCTCCACCCGCACCTCCCCGCCC
>JAFADT010000649.1 GCA_023424585.1 Pseudomonadota bacterium | reverse complement strand
GCCTGGGCCCGCTTCTCCTCGGCGGCGGCCTTCGCCTCCTCCTCGCGCTGGCGCTTCTGCTCGGCGGCGGCCTGGGCGGTGGCGCGGCGCTCGTCCTCGGCGCGCTTCGCGGCGGCCTGGGCCTCCTCCTCCTGGCGCTTCTTCTCCGCGGCGGCGGCCTGCTCCGAGGCGCGGCGCTCCTCCTCCTGCTGGCGCCTGGCGGCGGCCTGGGCCTCCTCCTGGCGCTTCTTCTCCGCGTCCGCGTCCGCCTTGGCGCGGGCGGCGGCCTCGGCGGCGGCCTTCTCCTGGGCCTCGCGCTCGGCCCGGGCGGCGTCCGCGGCGGCCTTCACTGCCTTCTCCTGGGCCTCCTGGTCCGACGCGGCGGCGCGGGCCGCGTCCTGCGCGTTGGCGCCCGGCTGGGGGTTGGCGGCGGCGGTCCCCTGCTGCGCGGTCCCCTGCCCTTCCGCGGGCGTCACCTGCGCGACGGCCGCGCCGCCCCCGCTGCCCAGGACCTTCACCACCAGCTGCGTGCCGGAGGTCTGGATGTCCGTCTCCACCTCGCGCTCATAGCCGATGAGGATGCGCGCGATGGACGCGGACTCCGTGCCGTAGGTGGCGGTGCGGATGCCCGTGATGGTGCCGTTGCCCACGGGCTGCTCCTCCGCCACGCCCTGGAAGACGGCGCCGGACACGTCGATGACGAGCCGGGGCGGATCCGTCATGGTGAAGCTGTTGAAGTCCGCCTTCTTGCTGCCGGTGATCTCCACCGTCCCGCCGCTCACGGAGATGGCCGTGATGGTGTTGAGGTCCGCCGGCTGCTGCGCCAGCGCCACCAGCGGCACGAGCCACAATCCGAGCAGCGACACCGCGAAGCCCTTCATCGACCACTCCCGTGACATGCGTCAGAAGACAGACGGACGCGAAATTATCACGCAGCCGGGAGGCCCCAACTTTTCAGCCTGACCGGAACGTCCGCGCTTCAACGCAACCGCGGCAGGGCCGGCGAGCGCGTGCGGTGCGTGCGGGCGTACTCGATGAGGTTCTTGATGTCGTAGCAGATCTGCCGGATGTCGTGCCCCATGGTGAGCTCGACGTGGCTGTTGCCCTTCACCGGCCGCCACAGCAGGTACTCGCTCTTCGCGGCGCGGTACACGCTGCGCGTGGACTCCACGGACGCCAGCGGATCCATGTCCCCGAAGATGATGGCCATGGGGATTTCAATCTTCCCGAAGCCGCGCTTGAAGTCGTAGTCCGTGCGGTAGCAGACCATCTCGCCGCGGCGGATCCACCGGGCGAACTGTTCAATCACCTTGCGGGGCTCGCGCTCGCCGCCCTCGCGCAGCAGCCACCGGATGTCGTCGCGGCTGACGCGCTCGGTGTTGACCAGCCGGTTCAGCTTGCGCGTGAACCGCTGATACAGCGCGGACTCGTCCGCGTGGGCCAGCTGGCGCTCCACCCACTTGAGCACCACGTCCACCGGCACCGCGTTGAACACGAGCGCCTTGGACGCGTCCGGCTCCAGCCGCTTCTGGAGGGCGGGGCTGAAGGCGCCCACGCCCTTCGCCAGCAGCGAGCGGGTGAGCGCGGACGCCCGCCGGTTGAGGTTCAGCCCGCCCAGCGTCAGGTCCACCGCGCCCGCGAGCATCGGCGCGCCGTGCGCCAGCATGCGCAGCAGCATGAAGCCGCGCCCCAGGTCCGCGGGCGACCCGATGGTGATGAGCCCCTCGAAGTCGTCGTGGATGCCGGCGTAGCCGTAGCCCAGCATGCCGCCCATGGAGTGGCCGCAGTAGAAGACGCGCTCGCGCCGGGTGATGCGCTTGACGCCGGAGACGGCCGCCGGCAGGTCATAGAGGAAGTAGCTGTCCAGGTCCCAGCCGTAGTCCAGGTCCTGCGGCAGCGGGCGCTTGAAGCGCTCCGCGCGCTCCTTCTGGAAGGCGATGGAGCTCTTGCCGTGCCCGCGCAGCTCCAGGATGTGGATGTCCACGCCGAAGAAGAGCAGGTTCTTGACGAACTGGCCGCTCGTCCACGTGTGCCGGTTCTGCGAGAAACCGTGCACCAGCAGCAGCGGCTCACCGAACAGCGGCTGCGCGAACGCCTGTTTCACCGGCCGGTAGCGCGTGATGACGAGCGACCAACCATCCGCCGTCTCCACCACGTAGTTCGTCTTGGAGTACAGCGCCCGGAAATCGACCTCATCGACGGTGGGCATCGGAGGTCCCGGAAGCGCTGATCTCCAGTCCGGCAGGCGCATGTCTCAAATTTACTGCTGCTGTCGCACCGCGCCAAGGCTCCGTTCGACCCATCGCTTCACGGCGCCTACCAGGAACAATGAACCCGTCGCCAACACCAGGCCGTCCGGGCGCCCCGCTGCATCGGCCTTCGCCCCGGCAAGGGCCTCCTCCAAGGAGGAGTGCGCGATGACCCGTGAACACAAGGTCCCTGCCTCATCGAGGTATCGCCCAGGGGCGAGCGAGCGCGGGGTGTCCAGGGGCGTGAGGTGCACCGAGGCCGCCAGCGGGAACAGGGCCCGCATCATCGGCCCCCGGTCCTTGTCCGCCACCACCCCGAACACCAGGTGCAACGGCCGCCCGGCGTAGAGCGCGCGCAGGGCCTCCAGCAGCACCGCCACGCCCGCGGGGTTGTGGGCCCCGTCCACCACCACCGTCGGCCCCTGGGCCACCTCCTCCAGCCGCCCCGGCCAGCGCGCGGTGGCCAGTCCCTCGCGCGCGGCCTCCGGCGTCACCGCCACGCCCCGGGCCTGGAGAGCCTCCAGGCAGGCGAGGGCCACCGCCGCGTTCTGGCGCTGGTACGGCCCCCGCAGCGCGAGCGTGAGGCCGTCGAGCGACCAGGCACCTCCCCGGTACGAGAGCGTCCCCTCGGGGCCGGGGATGACGCGGAAGTCGCGGCCCTCCTGTTGGACGGGCGCGGCCAGCTGCTCCGCGCGGCGCAGGAGCGACTCCAGGGCCTCCGGCTCCTGCCCGGCCAGGACCACCGGCACGCCGGGCTTGAAGATGCCGGCCTTCTCCCAGGCGATCTCCCGGAGCGTGTGGCCCAGGTACTCCATGTGGTCGAAGGACACGGGGGTGACGCACGTCA
>JAFADT010000634.1 GCA_023424585.1 Pseudomonadota bacterium | reverse complement strand
GGTCAGCACCTGCCGGGCGAGCGTCCGCGACGTATTCACCAGCCCGCCCCAGAGGGTGCGCGCCTCCCACCAGCGCTCGTAGGCGGAGTTGTTGCGGAAGCCGAGCAGCACGCCCAGCGCCGCGGCCAGCAGCGTCACCGGCAACGCCGGCACCGACAGCCACCTGGCGTTCAGCACCTCGTAGCCCAGCGAGATGGCCAGCGCGATGGCGATGTGCACGACGACGGGGCGCCCCGTGTAGCGGAGGATGATCCGCCAGGACAGCATCCGACCGACGATCATCTCCCGGGGCTCCTCCGCATGGGCCGCGCCGCTTGAGGAGCTGGAGGTAGTGATGCCCCCGCGTGGGGGCAATGCGGCGCGTCACCTTCACGACCTCCGCCCGGCCTGAAGTCGCCTCCGCGCGCCCGGGGACGTGCGGAAGCGGACGAAGGGGACGCGGGGGGGCCCGTCAGGCCCGCGACTTGGTGAAGACGAGGTTCGCGCCCGTCCCCGGCACCGTCACGGTGAAGGTGCGCTCCACGGTGGCCAGGCCGTTGCCGCCGCGCGACGCCAGCTCCAGGAAGAACGCGCCCGTGGCCTTCAGGTGGAAGGACTGGGCCCACGACTGGGACAGCGCCTTGAACGCGCCGTTGAAGACGGAGGGCGAGCGCTGCTCGTTGTTGCGCAGGTCCAGGAGGCCCGCGCGCAGGTCGCGCCACTTGGACACGGTGCCGGGGTTCTTCTGGATGACCTCCGCGAACGTCAGCATGCCGTTGCCCAGCTGCCCCTCGACGTACGCGAAGGGCCCGACGAGCGAGTGGTTCTTCAGGGTCGCGGCGGCCGTCCGCGCGGCGTCGGCGGCGGACCAGTTCTGCTCCAGGTACGCCTTCCACAGGGGCGCGTAGACGGACTCGCGCACGGCGGGCCGGTCGCGGCACGACACGCCGTACCAGGGCAGGGCCCGGCCCAGCGCGCGGGCGAAGGCGGAGGGGGCGTCCGGGTCGGCCGCGTGGGCGATGACGTCGCGCATCGTCCGGTTGTCCAGCTTCAGCTCCACCCGCGCCTCGAGCTCCTTGCCGCCGGCCGCGTCGCGGATGCGCCGGAGGACCTCCTCCTCCTCGGCGTCATCCAGCGCGCCCCAGACGATGGCCTCGTCCACGGCCTGGCGCAGCTCGGTGTCCGACAGCTTGCGCGCGTCGTGGGCCAGCAGCAGGTAGAGGCCCAGGTCGAAGTCCGCCACGGTGGGGGACTTGCGGAACTCCGCCATGTCCGCCTTGAAGTCCGCGGTCCAGTGCATGTACGGCGTGAGCAGCGCGCCGCTGTAGCTGCGCACGCCCAGGAACGAGATGCGCTGGGGCGCCTCCTTCTCCAGGCTGTTGCGCTGCACCACCTGGGTGAGCTCGCGCGTGTCGTTGCCGCCCAGCGCCCACCTGCCCAGCTTCAGCGAGAAGCCCCAGGCCCTGGACTCCTTGTCGACCTCCTTCAGCAGGCACTGCTCCAGCGCCATGCCCTCGTCCCGCATCTTCTGCATCGCGCCGTCCAGCCGCCCGGACACCAGCAGCGGGTGCAGGGCGCGGGCCTGGGCGTCGGTGCACACGGCGGCCAGGAGCGTGGTCTGCTCGCGCAGGCGCAGGTACTCGTAGCGGAAGCCCGCCTCGAACTTGGACTCCGCCAGCGCCTGGATGCGCGCGCGCACGTCCGCGCGGAGCTTCTCCCACTGCGCGCGCAGCGCCGTGGTGTCGGCCTCCAGCTCCTGGAAGCCCAGCCGGTCCAGGATGAGGCGCAGCACCTTCGCCTCGTCCTCCGACAGGCTGTGCGCCTCCAGCTTCGTCATCAAGGACTCGAAGCGGGACAGCGGCACCGACAGCAGCCCTTCGAGGACCTGCTCCACCTGGGCGACGACGGCGGACGGGTCGGTGAGGCTCGCCTCCACGTGGAGGCTGGCCGTCACGCCCGCCTCGCGCGCCACCCCCTTCTTCACCTGCACGCGCACCTGGCCCGCGGCGGGGCGGGAGAAGATGACGGCGTAGTCGTCCACCACCCTCACCCGGGCGGACACGGTGGCGCCCGCCTTGGCCTCGAAGGCGAGCAGGGTGCTGGCGGACAAGAGCTTCGTCAGCGTCTGGAGGTTGGAGGTGTAGACGTCCGTCCAGTCCAGCGTCGCGGTGACGGACAGCTCGCCGCGCGCCTGGAAGGCCATGGCGTCGCCCACGCCCAGCTTGTCCAGCGACGACGTGAGCAGGGGCAGCCGCAGGTTCGGCGCGTCCTCCTTCAGCGCGGCGCGCGCGTTCGTGTCCTGCGTGTGCCGGTGGTAGTCCGCCAGCAGCACGCGCACGTCGCCGTTGGCCGCGAGCGCCACGTAGGGCAGCGGGAAGCCGACCTCCGCCTTCACGCGCGCCTCCACGCCGTACTTCAGCCACGCCGGGTCGCCGCCGTAGACGAGCGCCGGGGCCAGCTGGGTTGTCGCGTCGCCCGGGGCCTCGCCCACCACGCCCGCCGCGTCCACGTCCGCCGGGGCGTCATAGCCCTCCACGAAGCCGCGCGCGGACACGTCGAACGCGAACGTCAGGGGGCCCAGCTGCTCTCCCGCGGGCAGCGCGTAGCTGGCGGTCGGCAATTCCACGCGGATGTCCGAGCCCTTGAGCGGCGCATCCGGCAGCACCTTCGACACCTCGTCCAGCAGCACCAGCTTCCACGACATGACGGCTCCCTCCCACGACGTCCACGGAAAGGCGGCATCGTACATCGCCGCCCCGTCGCGGGAGGCCGGACGTGGGGAGGGCGCGGCCGACTCAGGGCACGTCGTGGACCCGCTGGAGCGCGGGCGGGCCGTCCGCCCTCACGACCAGCGGGTCGGGCATCAACCCCTGCACGCACGAGTGGATTCGAGCCTGGGTCTCGTCCACGGGCTTGAGCACCAGCGACGTCGTCCGGGTGGGGAGCCCGCGCGGCCACTGGCCCTTCTCCGCGCGGTCCGCGTCGACCTCCGCCAGCGCGATGAGGGCCTCGGAGCGCAGCGCGCGCAGCTCCAGCGCCTCCAGGTCCTCGGGCGACAGGCGCACCGCGGGGGCCTCGGCGTGGCGGAGGTGCTCACCGGCCCACCGGGCCTCCAGGGCCGCCAGCGCGCGGCGGCGCTCCTCGGCCGGCTGATCCACCACGGCGAGGAGGCGGTCCGCGTCCTCCACCCACTGATGCCACTGGAGCCGGCGCGACAGGGCCTCCGGCCGCGCGGGGGCGTCGAACCAGGTGGGCGGCAGCGCGGCGCGGCCGTCGTCGGAGAGCAGGTCGCGGAAGGCGTGGAGCTGCGCGACGACGGCCTCCTCGTGCAGCGCGAGGGACACCGGCGGGAAGCCCTCGTGCAGCCGGGTGAGCTGCGAGATGGCCTGACGCTTGCGGGGCAGCGAGGCCGCGTCGAGCGCGTCCGCGCAGACCCGCCACGCGCGCCCATGGCTGGTCGCGGACAGCCGCTGTCCCACGAGCCCGCCGCCCAGGGCCAGCTCCCGGCTGAGCGCGAGCGCGTCCACGCACGTGTCCACCGCGGGGTCCGCCTGGCCCCCCGCGACGAGCAGCCGCGTCTCCAGCGCCGCGTCCTCCACCACGTGGAGGAGCGCCTGGAGCAGCGCGTCCCGCCCCGGCACCGAGGGACCGGCCAGCGGGCGCAGGTCCTCCGGGAGGCCGCCGGACTCCGCGTGGGTGGCGTCGAGCACCCGCCGCGTCAGCGAGCGGTCCCGCTCCAGGGCCTCCAGGCGGGAGGCGGGGAGGTCCGTCACCGGCGCGCGCC
>JAFADT010000565.1 GCA_023424585.1 Pseudomonadota bacterium | reverse complement strand
CCGCTGGGGCTCCCAGGCCGCTCGCGTCACCGGCCGCTTCCTCCTCAAGGGCGCCGAGCGCGAGATCTCCGTCGAGGTCGGCGGCGGCACCCGCCAGGCCCTCGTGGACGGCAAGAAGGCCGCCAGCCTCGAGGACTACTTCGGCGGCGTCTCCGTCGTCGCCTTCACCCCGGATGACCTGGAGGTCATCAAGGGCGGCCCCGACGCACGCCGCGCCTTCCTCGACCGCGCCGTCTTCAACCGCTTCCCCGCCTTCCTCAAGGAAAGCCGCGAGTACGCCCGCGCCCTCAAGAACCGCAACCGCCTGCTCCGCGACGGCGCCACCGTCGACGCCGCGTACCTCGACGCGTACGACGAGACCCTCGCCCGCGCGGGCGCGCGCCTCTACGCCCGCCGCCGCGCGCTGATGGCCGAGCTCGCCCCCCGCGCCCAGGCCACCTTCGCGTCCATCGGCCGCACCGCCGACCCCGCAGTCTATGCCTACCACCCCGCGCACCTCGGCGCGGACTTCGCCCACGCCGATGAAGCCGCGCTCGCCTCCGCCCTGCGCGAGGCCCTCTCCGCGCGCCTGCGCCGCGACCTGGACCGCGGCTTCACCTCCGTGGGCCCGCACGTGGACGACGTCTCCGTCACCCTGGGCGGACGCAGCGCGCGCGCCTACGCGAGCCAGGGGCAGCAGCGCGCCCTGGTGCTGGGCTGGAAGATCGCGGAGATCGAAAACCTGGAGGCCGCCATGGGCTTCCTCCCCCTGCTGCTCCTGGATGACGTCTCCAGCGAGCTGGACCCCGAGCGCAATGCCTATCTCATGGGCTACCTGGCCCGGAGCGGCGCGCAGGTCTTCCTCACCACCACCGACGCGGGGCTCGTCCGGGCCGCCGCCGCCGGTGACACCCTCTGGCTCACCGTCCACGCCGGACAGGTGGCCACCGAGCCGCCGCCCGCCCCCTGAGTCAGTGCGCCCGCCGCCGGTGCCAGGGCCAGTGCACCGACCTTCGCCCCGAGTGATGGGGCAGCTCCTGCCGCGTCACGTGCCCGAAGTACTCGAAGCGGAACTCCGCCCACAGCAGCCCGAACGCCACCGCGAACAGGAAGACCGCCAGCGTCAACCACCACGCCGTGCCCGTGGCCAACGCGGCGATGAACAACACCCCCAGCACCGCCGCCAGCCCCAGCGAGACATCCCGCAGGCGCTTCGACTCGCTGAAGGCCATTCCCATGGCGACCATGGAGAGCGCCAGCAGCGGCCACGCCAGCCAGTACGCCGTGCGCGCGTACAGATTGGCAATCGACAGCAGGAACAAACCGAACCCGAATATCGCCAGTCCGCCGTCCATCTCATCCTCCTCGGTGAGAATCCCCCGGCTCCCGGCTGAACATGCGACCTCCCCATGTCCGCATGCACCCCACCTCCTCCAGTCCGACCGGGGACACGGCGGGAGAGCGGCCCCGGCCTTTGCGCGGGAATACCCGGCCCGGGGGCGGCGTCCCCCGCCCGGGGGGCCGCCGGGGCGCCGGGCACTCGACCGCCGTGCGCCGCGAATGGGCCCGGAAGTCGACGTTCGCGCCGACGAAGCGGTTGAAGTTCTTGCGGACCCGTCAGGCGTGCACCATGACGAGGGCTCACCGTCCCACCGGGCTCCCGGGACGTTTGAATTGAAAATGGTGCCATGCCGCGCTTGCTGCTGACGCTCGTGCTGTCCGCCCTCCTCGTGGGGTGCCACCGCGCGACGTTCGAGGACTCGGTGCTCCGGAAGTCCGACGTGAAGTACCGCGTCGGCCCGCTGTCCCAGGACGTCTGGGAGCGCCGCGGCTTCGCCGACAACGACCTCGCCTTCGTGGAGCGCGGCGACACCGGCCGCGTCATCGCCACCAACGCCACCTGCCGGGACCACGACGACCCGTCCCTCCAGGTCCTCACGAAGCACCTGCTCATGGGCTTCACCGAGCGGCAGGACCTGGGCCAGCGCACCTTCACCCTGGACGGCCGCGAGGCCCTCCGCAGCCGCTACGTGGCGCGGCTCGACGGCGTGCCCGTGTCCCTGGAGCTGGTGGTGCTGAAGAAGGACAACTGCGTCTTCGACTTCAGCTACGTCGCCCCCGTGGGCACCGCCGACGCGCGCATGGCGGACTTCGAGGGCGTCTTCAGCGGCTTCCACTCGGAGCGCCTGCGATGATGCCCGAGGCGAAGCTCTTCGCCGGCGGCCCCAACCTCAAGGAGCGCCTGCGCGAGCGCATGGAGTCCCTGGGCGCCCTGTCCGTGATGACCGGCCAGGTGTTCAGCCGCGCCGTGCGCCCTCCCTACGACTGGGCCGGCCTCATCTTCCACACCGAGTCCCTGGGCGTGCGCTCGCTGCCCATCGCGCTGCTCACCGCGACGTTCGCCGGGCTCGTCATCTCGCTCCAGTTCGGCTACTTCCTCGCCCGCTTCGGCGTGCAGTACACCGTGGGCCGCGTGGTCATCCTCACGCTGTTCCGCGAGCTGGCCCCCGTGCTCACCGCCCTCACCGTGGGCGCGCGCATCGGGTCCGGCATCGCCGCGGAGCTGGGCTCCATGACCGTGACGGAGCAGGTGGACGCCATCCGCGCGCTGGGCGCGGACCCGCTGCGCAAGCTGGTGGTGCCGCGCGTGTTCGCGTGCCTCATCGTGCTGCCGGTGCTCACCGTGTTCTCGGACGTGGTGGGCCTGGTGGCCGGCGCCCTGGTGGTGAAGTCCCAGTACGGCATCTCCCTGGACCAGTTCTCCCAGGGCGCGCTGGACGCGGTGCTGATGGGCGACTTCGTCTCCGGCGTCGTCAAGGGCGCCGTGTTCGGGCTCATCATCGGCCTCGTCGGCTGCTTCAAGGGGCTGGCGGTGGAGGGCGGCACGGAGGGCGTGGGGCGGGCCACCACGCAGACGGTGGCGATTACGTCCGTGGCGGTGTGCCTGGCCGACTTCTTCATCACCAAGGTGACGCTGTACC
>JAFADT010000555.1 GCA_023424585.1 Pseudomonadota bacterium | reverse complement strand
GCACCGCGCCCGCCAGGGCCGTGGGCAGCCCCGCGAAGGCGAGGAGGTTGGGCGGGTGGTAGCCGTCCAGGAGGAGCGGCCGGGCCAGCCCGAGCACGGGGGTGGAGACGTCGTCGGGGATGTAGTTGACGAAGGTGGCCAGGCCCGTGACGAGCACGGACGCCGCGCACAGCATGGCCGCGATGCCGGACAGCACCGGCCTGCCCGCGCCGCGCAGCCGCTCCAGCGCCAGGCCCGCGGGCAGGAGCAGGAAGGGCACCAGCCCCGTGAGGTGCCGGGGCCCCGTCGTCCAGCCCCACGAGTCGTAGGTGAACGACGAGGTGAAGTACGTGTAGCCGGCGAGCGTCGCCGCGGACATCCAGAAGAGGGCGCGCGCCTCCGGGGACGTGCGGCCCAGGCGCTTGAGCAGCCCGAGCCCGGGCAGCGCGAGCAAGAGGAACGGCGACAGGGTGAAGAGGCCCCGCAGCGGAGAGAAGAACGACAGCGTGAAGGCGCGCGGATCCGGCGTGCGGATGCCCAGGAAGCCGCCCAGGTGCCACGGCTGGTAGGCCGCGTCGTTGAGGTGCTTGTAGCCCGTCTCCAGCGGGTGGCCGAAGGTGGCCTGGTGGTAGAGCCCCAGCGCCACGACGAAGGGCAGCGCGCCCAGCACGGCGAGCCCCGTGGCCCGGCCCAGCTTCTTGAGCCGCGCGGCCCAGGGCTCCGGCGTGCCCAGCACGGTGAGGACGGCGTAGAGGATGAGGCCCAGGACGCCCAGCGCGCCGGTGTACTCGGCGGCGACGGTGGCGCCCGCGCACGCGCCGGCCACCACGTAGCCGCGCTCGCGCCACTCGCCCCGCGCCAGGCGCCAGAGCGCGTAGAAGCCGGCGAAGAGCAGCACCGCCGTCGTCTGGTGGCTCATGAAGAGCAGCGAGTAGCTGAACGCGAGCGAGCCCAGCGCGTACGTCACCGTGACCCCGTCCGCGACGACGGGCGACAGGAACGCGCGCAGGAAGCGGCGCAGCAGCCACAGGAGCCCCAGCGTGGGCAGCACCGTGAGGAAGAGGCGGCTGAAGAAGACGAGCGGCACCTCCGGTACGGCGTAGCGGTGGCCGCCGCCCACGACCCGCAGGGCCGCGTACACGGGCACCGCGGCGAAGGACAGCAGCGGCGCCTTGGACGGGTAGTAGCGCCCGTCCATCACCGACAGGTCGCCCACCGGGCCGTAGTCGCGCAGGGCCCGGTTGAGCTCCAGCGTGCCGTCCTCCACCAGGGCGCGCGTCTGCCACAGGCGGCACAGCTCGTTGGGCGAGCGCAGGCCCGGGTGGTACGGGAAGAGGAGCACGTAGAGCGCCGCCACCGCGGCCCACACCGCCCTCGGCAGGCCCGGGGAGCGAGGCACGGGCGCCACGCCAGGTGGCGCCGGGGCCACTTCGACGGGCGGCGGGGAGGAGTCGGGCGCGGCGCTCACGCGGGCGTCAGACGGCCCGGCCGACGGCGAACAGGCTCATGCCCACGGGCAGCTTCACCTGGCGCTCGGCCTGGGCGAACAGGGGGGCCAGCGTGTCGTAGAGCTTGAGCTGGAGCTTGGGCACCGCGCGGCGTCGCAGCAGGCGGCTGTTGACGAACCAGCCCGGCAGGCCCACCAGGTTCATCCACTCCAGCGTGTCCACGCGGAAGCCGTTCTCCTCCAGCACCGCGCGCAGGGTCTCCGGCGTGTAGCGGCGGTAGTGGCCCACGGCCTCGTCGATGGCGCCGAACAGCTGCGGCAGCGCCGGCACGAGGATGAGCACGCGGCCGTCCGGCTGGAGGATCTGGCGGAAGCGGCGCACCGCGGACGCGTCGTCCGGGATGTGCTCCAGCACGTTGGACAGCACGATGGTGTCCAGGTTCTCCGCCTTGAGCGACTCCCAGTCCGCCAGCGCCACGTCGGACAGGTAGGGGCGCACGTGGGGCTTGCCGCGGAACATGTTCTTCAGGCGGTCCACGTAGAAGCGCTCCACCTCCAGCGCGACCAGGTGCTCCGCGCCGCCCTCCAATTCGCGGGTGATGGTGCCGATGCCGGCGCCAATCTCCAGCACGCGGCGGCCCATGTGCTCGCGGAAGCGGCGGCCCAGCCACTGGTTGTAGTGGGTGGCGCCGTCCATGCGCTCCAGGGTGGAGTAGCCCTCGTGCTGGTTGTCCGCGTCGTCGCGCACGGTGGCGTAGCGCACCAGCGTGCGCAGGCGGGCCAGGTGCGCGGAGGCCGGGCGGCGCGGCACGGCCTGCAGCGGCGGCAGCGGCACCTCCGTGAGGCGGAAGAGCTGCGCGGCCATCTTCACCACCAGCTCCGCGTCCACCGAGTCGTCGTCGCTGGTGAGCTGGATGGAGCGCAGCGCCTCCGTGCGGAAGGCGCGCAGGCCGGTGAGCGGATCCGTCAGGGCCACGTCGGTGACGAAGCGGGTGATGCCGCCCAGCGCGCGCTCGGCCACCATCTCCGGCGACATGCCGGGGCGCCGGCCGAAGACGCCGTCCGCGGTGTCGTCGCGCAGGGGCTGCACCAGGGCGTCGTAGGTGTCCGGCGAGTAGGCGGCGTCGGGGTCCTGGAGCACCGTGTGGGCGCCGGTGACGTGGGGCAGCGCGGCGCGGATGGCCGCGCCCTTGCCTCCCTGGGCGGCGAGGACGTGGACGTTGGGACCGGGCGTGACATCCACAGGGCCTTCACCCGCGAGGACGACCTGGGCCTGGCCGGACAGCGCGTTGGCGAACCGGGCGGCGGCGGCGGCGGTGGCGGGGTTGAAGGGCAGGACGACGGAGAGTGCAGGAACCATGGCGCCGCTCACTACCACAGGCGCTTCCGGGGTGCGCGTTGGCGGACCGGATTGGATGGAAGGGGGGCGTCCAGGCGGCGTCCGTCGGATGGACAACCTTCCCCTCCCGTTGCACGCTCCCGCCGTTGTTTCCCCCAGCGTGATGTGGGTGCAGGTCGGGTCCGGACGTATTCGGGCCGGTGGAGACCGCCCGCGGCAGCCACTTCCGGAGAGACGTGACGTGGAAGGAACGGTGTTGGACCCGGCCGGTGGGGCTCCCGGCGCGACGTCCGCGAGCGTGCTGTACCGGCTGCGGGGCGTGTGGCGCCGGCGGTGGGTGATGCTCGGGGTGGCGCTGGGGGTCACCGCGCTCACGGCGGCGTGGACGCTGCGGCAGCCGCGCGTCTATTCGGCCAGCACCTCGCTCATCATCGACGTCACCGCGCCCCGCATCCTGGACGGCGAGGTGAAGGAGGTGATGGGGGAGGAGCGCAGCAACTACTGGTTCAACAAGGAGTACTACGCCACGCAGAGCGAGATCATCACCTCGCGCGCGGTGGCCAGCCGCGTGGTGGACCGGCTGGGGCTGTCGAAGGACGCGGCCTTCCTGGGGCTGCCCGCGAGCCAGGACCCGGCGGAGCGCGCGAAGGCGCTGGAGGACGCGGACGCGGTGGGGCTGCTGCGCTCGCGCATCCAGGTGATGCCCGGCAAGGACTCGCGGGTGATGAACATCGGGGTGGAGGACACGGACCCGGTGCGCGCGGCGCTGCTCTCCAACGAGGTGGCCGCCGCGTACATGGCGGAGAACCTGGCGCTCAAGCTGCGCACCACGGAGGAGGCGCGCACGTGGCTGGAGGGGCGCCTGGACGAGCTGGGCCGCCAGTCCAAGAGCGACGAGCTGGCCGTCTATGACCTGAAGAAGGACGCGGACATGCTGTCCACGTCGCTGGAGTCGCGGCTGTCCATCGTCAGCGAGCGGATCAACTCCTACAACCTGAAGCTCACCGAGGTGCGCACGCGCATCGCGGCGCTCCAGGCGCGCGTGGACGCCATCCACCGGCTGCGCAAGGACGCCGGCAACGACGAGACGTGGGCGGAGGCGGTGCCCGGCGCGAAGGACGGCCCCATCCAGGACCTGAAGTCGCGCTACGGCGAGCAGAAGGCCGCCTGCGCGGAGCTGACCGAGCGCTACCTGCCGGAGCACCCGAAGCTGCTGGAGTGCAACCGCAAGCTGGAGGTCGTGCGCGCGGACCTGCTCAAGAGCCTGACCAACGTGGTGCGCTCGGCGGAGACGCAGCTGGCGGAGGCGCAGGGCGAGGAGAAGAACCTCAACAAGCTCCTGGACGAGACCAAGGCCGAGGCCTTCCAGGTGAACAAGAAGGCCATCGAGTACGGCCGGCTCCAGCGCGAGTCGGACAACACGCAGCGCCTGTACGAGCTGGTGCTCAAGCGGCTGAAGGACATCGAGCTGTCGGGGCTCCTGCGCACGAGCAACGTGCGCGTGCTGGACGCGGCGCAGCCGGTGATGGTGCCGGTGCGGCCGCACACGCGGCGCAACCTGCTGGTGGGCTGGGTGATGGGGCTGCTGCTGGGGCTGGGCGTGGCGCTGTTCCTGGAGATGCTGGAGAACAGCGTCGCGTCGCAGGCGGACGTGGAGGACGTGCTGGGCCTGGCGTTCCTGGGCGTGGTGCCGCGCATGGAGGCGACGAAGTCTCCGGGCGACCGCGACCTGTACGTGCACCGCGCGCCGCGCTCGGCGGTGGCGGAGTGCTGCCGCGCGGTGCGCACGAACCTGTTGTTCATGTCGCCGGACCACCCGTGCAAGACGCTGGTGGTGACGTCCAGCGGGCCTCAAGAAGGCAAGTCCACCACGTGCATCAACCTGGGCGTGGCCATGGCCCAGAGCGGCAACCGCGTGCTGCTCCTGGACACGGACATGCGCAGGCCCCGGCTGCACCGCGCGTTCGGCGTGCCCAATGACCTGGGCATCAGCTCGCTGGTGGTGGGCGAGGGCTCGCTGGACAAGGCGGTGAAGAGCACGGAGGTGCCCAACCTCTTCGTGCTGCCGTGTGGCCCGCTGCCGCCGAACCCCGCGGAGCTGCTGCACACGCGCGCCTTCAAGGAGCTGCTGCGCGCGGCGGGGGAGAGGTTCGACCGCGTCATCCTGGACAGCCCGCCGCTCAACGCGGTGGTGGACGCGGCGGTGCTGGCCACGCAGGCGGACGGCGTGGTGATGGTGCTCAAGGCGGGGCGGACGGACCGGGGCGCGGCGAAGCGCGCGCTGCGCTCGCTGGCGGACGTGCAGGCGCGGATGTTCGGCGCCATCCTCAACGACGTGGACCTGCGGCAGCCGCGCTACGGCGACACGTACCTGGGCTACCAGGGCTATGGCCCGACGCAGGACGAGCCCAAGGGCGGGGTGGCGCCGTCGTGAAGGGGGCGGGCCTGCGGGTGCTGCACCTGGGGAAGTTCTACCCTCCGGCCTCCGGTGGCATGGAGGCGCACGTGCGCACGCTGGCGCTGGCGCAGGCGGCGCTGGGCGCGCAGGTGGAGGTGCTGTGCGCGAACCACTCGGTGGACGGCACCGGCACGAGCCACGAGTTCCACGGGCGCAGTCCCACGCGCGAGGACTGGGACGGGCCCGTGCGCGTGGTGCGCCTGGGCCGGCTCGCGTCGGTGGCGCGCATGGACGTGATGCCGTCGCTGCCGCTCGTGCTCCGGCGGGCGCTGGCGCGGGGCGTGGACGTGGTGCACCTGCACGTGCCCAACCCGAGCATGGTGCTGGCGCTGGACGCGGTGCCTCGCCTGCCCGCGGTGGTGGTGACGCACCAGAGCGACGTCATCCGGCAGAAGGTCGCGGGCGCGCTGTTCCGTCCCTTCGAGTGGATGCTGTACTCGCGCGCGGCGCGGCTCCTGGCCACGAGCGAGGCCTACGTGCGCGGCTCTTCGCTCCTGTCCACGTTCAGGTCGAAGGTCCGCATCCTGCCGCTGGGCATCGAGCTGGATGCGTACCTGCATCCCTCCGTGGAGGCGCGCGAGGCCCAGGCGCGGTGGACGGCGGTGGCGGCGGGCGGGCCGCTGTGGCTGATGGTGGGCCGGCTCGTCTACTACAAGGGCTTGTTCACGGCGCTGGAGGCGCTGGCGCACGCGCCGGGGCGGCTGGTCATCGTGGGCGAGGGGCCGCTGGCCGAGGAGGGCCGTGCGCGGGCCCGGGCGCTGGGCATCGAGGACCGGGTGACGTGGGCGGGGTATCTGTCGCCGGAGGCGCTCTCGGGTGCGTACCGGGCCGCGACGGCCCTGTGGTTCCCGAGCAACGCGCGCAGCGAGTCGTATGGCCTGTCGCAGGTGGAGGCGCTGGCGAGCGGACTGCCCGTGCTCAACACCGCCGTGCCGGACTCCGGCGTCTCGTGGGTGAGCCTGCACGAGCGCACCGGGCTCACCGTGCCCGTGGGGGATGCGCGGGCGCTGGCGGCGGCGGCGCGGCGGCTGGTGGAGGAGCCGGGCCTGCGGGAGCGGCTGTCGCGGGGAGCGCAGGAGCGTGCGAGGGCGGAGTTCGCCCATGACGTGATGGCGTCGCGCAGCCTGGACCTGTACGCGGAAGTGCTTGGACGCCGGCCCGTGGCGGAGGACCGGGGCGATGCCTCCGTCCGGCACGTCGCGGGCGGGCGCTGAGGGGCCGCGCATGCACGGGGTTCGCGAGACCCGCGGCGAGCGTGGTGGTGGCGCGGAGGGTGGAGGCAGCTCCTCGCGTGAGCCGCGTGCGTCAGGGGTTGCTCCGCTTCGCGTGCTGCACGTGTCCAGCGGAAACCTCTACGGTGGCGTCGAGACGCTGCTGCGCACGCTGGCGCTCACGTGCGCGGACCGGGAGGGCGGCGCGGTGCACGCGTTCGCGCTCTGCTTCGAGGGACGCATCGCGGAGGAGCTTCGCGCGGTGGGTGCACCCCTGACGTTGCTGGGGCCGGCGAAGGTGAGCCGTCCCTGGCGCGTGTGGGAGGCCCGGCGCTCGCTGGGGGCGCTGCTCCAGCGGGAGGCGTTCGACGCGGTGGTGTGTCACGCGGCGTGGCCCCAGGCCCTCTTCGGGCCGGTGGCGCGCGCGGCCGGTGTCCCGCTGATCTTCTTCCAGCACGACGCGCTGTCGGGCTCGCATTGGGTGGAGCGGTGGGCCCGGGTCACCTCGCCGGACCTGGCGCTGTGCAACAGCCGCTACACGGCGAGCACGCTTTCGAGCGTGTACCCGCGCACGCCGCTCAGCGTGCTCCATCCTCCCGTCCGCGACGGAGGCCCTGGGCTCACCGCTTCCGAGCGCGCGTCGCTCCGAGGCGAGCTGGGCGCGGACGCGGCGGAGGTCGTCATCGTGCATGCCAGCCGCATGCAGGAGTGGAAGGGGCAGCGGCTGCTCCTCGAGGCGCTGGGCCGGCTGCGCCAGGTGCCTCGCTGGAAGGCGTGGCTCGCTGGCGGCGCGCAGCGTCCCGAAGAGGTCGCCTACGAAGAGGGCCTGAAGGCCCAGGCCTCGGCTCTCGGGCTCGGGGACCGCGTGCGCTTCCTGGGGCAGCGCTCGGATGTGCCCCGGCTGCTGCGCGCGGCGGAGGTGCACTGTCAGCCCAACACCGGACCGGAGCCCTTCGGTCTGGCGTTCGTGGAGGCGCTCTACGCTGGGCTTCCCGTGGTCACCACCGCGCTGGGCGGACCGCTGGAGCTCGTCGATGCGTCTTGCGGCGTGCTCGTGCCTCCGGAGCCGGAGGCCCTGGCCCAGGCGCTGCGCGCGCTCATCGGCGATGAGGCGGCTCGACGGAGGCTGGGCGGCAACGGCCCCTCTCGCGCGCGGGCGCTGAGCGATCCGGCCGAGTTCCTGGAGGGAGTGGAGGACGCGGTGCGCTCCGTGCTCCGGGGAGCTGCTCCGTGAAGGAGGCCCGCTCCGCGGCTGGCCCGCGCCCGCAGCTCCGGGGCCCTGGCGTGCTGCACCAGCGCTACGTGCGCCGTGTGCCGCAGCCCGCGACAACGCAGGCCGTGCCCACGCCGGCGCCAGCGTCACCGGGACTGCTGGGGTCGGGTCACGTGGTCGTGGCGTTCATCGCGCTGCTCTTCGTCTGCCAGCTCGCGCTGCTGGTCGAGGCGCTGGCGCCGGTGCGCGTGGTGTTCCGCATCCTGTCGTTCGGCACGAGCCTGGCGCTGCTGGTGCTGGTGAAGGGCCAGCGCCTCAAGCATCCGGCGATGCCCTTCCTGCTCGCGTCGGCGGGGCTCACCGCGCTGAACTTCTTCCATCCCGGCACCAACACCCCGCTCGCGGCGGCCGCGCAGCTGGGCATCCAGGTGTCCGTGTTCGCGCCCCTCTTCTGGGCGAGCCGCCTGCGCATCGACGCGAAGATGTTCGGACGCGTCGTCCTGCTGCTCTTCCTGTTCAACGCGGCGAGCGCCTCGCTGGGCATCCTCCAGGTGACCTTCCCCGGACGCTTCCAGCCCGCGCTGTCCGCCATGGTCGAGAGCCAGGGCGAGGGCTACGTGCGCAGCCTCCAGTTCGAGACCGCGAGCGGCGCGCGCGTGTTCCGCCCCATGGGCCTGACGGACGTCCCGGGTGGCGCCTCCTCCGGCGCCTTCTACTCGGTGCTGCTGGGCGGGGCCCTGCTGCTCAGTCGCCAGGGCATGGCTCGCAAGGCGCTGGGCGCGGCGGGCATCTGCGTCGGGCTCATCTGTCTCTATCTGGGCCAGGTGCGCGTCGCGGCGGTGACGCTGCTGGTGTGCATGGCCGCCATGGCGCTGGTGCTCACCGTGAGCGGCCGGTGGGGGCGGCTCGTGACGCTGGCCGCGGTCGTGGGCGGCTTCGCGGTGGTGGCGTTCGGCTGGGCCGTGGCGGTCGGCGGCGACGCGGTGCTCTCCCGGTGGAGCACGCTCACCGCGTCCAACCCTTCGCAGGTGTATCAAGCCAACCGGGGCCGCTTCCTCGACGAGACCTTCGACGTGGTGCTCCCGGAGTTCCCCCTGGGCGCGGGCCTGGGCCGCTATGGCATGGCCAACGCGTACTTCGGCGACAACACCGACCGCGCGAGCCCTCCGCTCTGGGCCGAGATCCAGTGGACCGCCTGGGCCTATGACGGTGGATGGCTGGGGCTGGTCTGCTATCCGCTCGCGCTGCTGGCGACGTTGGGGTGGGGCTTCCAGGTGGCGCGGCGCCGCGATGATTCAGCGGGCGAGTTCTGGCTCTGGGGCAGCCTCCTCTTCGCGTATGACCTGGGCGCGATCGCGCAGACCTTCAGCTATCAGTTCTTCATGAGCCAGATGGGCATGGAGTTCTGGCTGCTCAACGCGGCCTTCTTCAGCGCGTACTGGAACCGGAATGCGGCCCTACACCCTCATCAGCGGTGACTTCGTCTCCACCGGAGGCATGGACCGGGCGAACCTCGCGCTGGCGGACTGGCTCGCGCGGCAGGGGGGGCCGGTGCGGCTGGTGGCGCACCGGGTGGAGGACTCGCTCCTGCGCTACCCCAACGTGCACTTCGTCCGCGTGCCCAAGCCCGCGAACGCGTACCTGCTGGGCGAGCCCCTGCTGGATGCCGTGGGGCGCTTCTGGGCCGCGCGCACGTTGGCGCAGGGCGGACAGGTGGTGGCCAACGGCGGCAACTGCGAGGTGGCCGCCGCCAACTGGGTCCACTACGTCCACGCCGCGCATGCGCCCGAGCCCGTGGGCAGTCCGCTGCGCAGGCTGAAGGGCCACGTGAGCCACCGGCTGCACCTGCGCGGCGAACTGCGCGCGCTGCGCCGGGCGCGGATCATCCTGGCGAACTCGGAGCGCACCCGGCGGGACCTGCTGGCCGCCACCGGCGTGGAGGCAGCCCGCGTCCACGTCGTGTACCTGGGCGGCGACCCGACGCGCTTTCCGCCCACGTCTCCGTCGCTTCGGCGCGAGGCGCGGGCGTCCCTGGGGTGGGCTCAGGCGCGCCGGGCGGCGCTGTTCGTGGGCGCGCTGGGCGACCGGCGCAAGGGCTTCGACACGCTCTTCCACGCGTGGGCGCGGCTGTGCGCGCGGCGCGAGTGGGACGTGGACCTGGTGGTGGCGGGGACGGGCGCGCAGCGGGAGCGCTGGGAGCGCGCGGCGCGTGAGCAGGGCCTGGGCGAGCGGATCCGCTTCCTGGGCTTCCGCGACGACGTGCCCCGCCTGCTGGCCGCCGCGGACCTGCTGGTGGCCCCCACGCGCTACGAGTCCTATGGGCTGGGCGTGCACGAGGCGCTGTGCGTGGGCATCCCCGCGCTGGTGAGCCGCGCGGCCGGCGTGGCGGAGCGCTACCCCGCCTCGCTCCAGGGGCTGCTGCTGGATGACCCCGAGGACTCGGGCGAGCTGGTGCGGCGCCTGGGGGAATGGCGGGCGCGGGGCGGGGACTGGGGGCCCGCGGTGGCGTCGCTGTCGTCGGAGCTGCGGGCCTGGACGTGGGACGCGATGGCGGCGGCGGTGGTGGCCCGGCTGGAGGCCTGAGCCTCAGCTCCCTCGTTGGAGCACCTGGTCGAAGAAGTCGAGGTGCGCCTTCGCGACCACCGGCCAGGCGAAGCGGGACACGGCGCGCTCCCGGCCTCGCGCGCTCAGGTCCTGACGTTGCGCGGGGCTCTCCAGCAGCTCCGCGAGCGCGGTGGTCCATGCCGGAGCGTAGGACTCCGGCAGGATGCGCCCGGCATCGCCCACGGTGTGCGGAATCTCCCCGGAGTCGCTGGCGAGCACGGGCACGCCACACGCGAAGGCCTCCGCGAGCATGCGGCCGAACTGCTCCTTCCACGCGGGCGTCGTCTGGCTGGGCGCGCAGAGCACGTCCATGGCGTTGAGCGCGCGCGGCACCTCCGCGTGCTTCACGCCAGTGACGACGCGCACCCGGTCTCCGTGGCGCGCGGCCCAGGCGCGCAGGTCCGACTCCAGGGGACCGCCGCCGACGAAGAGGGCGCGCCAGTGCGTCTGTAATCCGTTGAGCGCATCCATCAGGAGGCGCAGGCCCTTCTCCGGCACGAAGCGGCCCAGGTAGCCCACCACGGGGGGGCCTTCGGACTTCCAGCCCAGGCCTTCATGGAACGCTCGGCCCGCGTCCGGATCCGGACGGAAGTGCTCCACGTCCACGCCCACGGGGATGAAGTTCGAGGGCCGCTGCGCGTAGCCGGGACGGGCCATGAGCGTGTCGTGCACCGTCTGGCCCCAGGCGATCCACCCGGCGGCGCGGCGCACGACGAAGCGCTCCGCCTGCGCGAAGGGGGGCGGGTAGCGCTTGGCCAGGTTCTGGAACGTGCAGAAGACGAGCGGCACGTGGCGCGGCGTCAGGAGCGCCACCTCCAGGCCGGAGAAGACGTAGGGCTCCTCCCACAGGTGCACCAGGTCCACGCCCCGCGACAGTCGGGCGCGCAGCTCCGGTCCGTAGACGAAGCCGTGCAGCGAGCGGCTGAAGAACGCGCGCACGCCCTCCAGGTTCACGGCCTCGCTGGGGTCTCGCTGGAGCACCAGCGGGCCCAGGTCCCCGTGGAAGGACTTGGGCGCCACGGCGGTGACGTCCCAGCGTCCCGCGCCCATGCGGGACATCTCGTTGGCCAGCCGCCGGTTGAGGGTGACGACGTAGGAGTGCGAGACGGTGACGAGCTTCCGGGGACGCATCATGAGTGCCCTCGCGCGGGGACGAGGCTCCGGTACACGGCGAGGATGTCCCGGGCATAGCGCTCGCGGGAGAAGCGGCGCACGGCGGTGTCGCGGGCCGCCCGGGCGAGGGCGTCTCGCAAGGCGGTGTCCTCCAGCAGCCGGCGCAGGGCCTTGGCGAGCGTGTTCGCGTTGCCGGGTTCGATGGCCAGGACGTCCGCGCCATCTCGCAGCGCTTCGGCGGCGCCGCTCGATTGGGAGACGACGGCGGCCCGGCCGCAGGCGAGCGCCTCCGCGATGGTGAGGCCGAAGGGCTCGCGGCGGGTGCTCGCGTGCACGAAGACGTCCAGGGCCCGGTAGACGCGGGCGGGCTCGGGCTGGAAGGGCACGAGGCCCACGCGGCCCGTGAGGCCGTGGCGCTCCACCTGTTCACGGAGCTCGGCCTCGGCGAACTGTGAACCGGCGGTGCGGTAGAGCGGCGCGCCGACCAGGTAGAAGCGCACGGGCAGGGATGGTGCTTCACGCGTCAACCGCGCGGCGGCCTCCAGGAAGACGTCGTGGCCCTTCCAGCGCGCATACGTGGCCACCAGCCCCACGCGCAGCGTGCCCGGAGGCGCGGGCGGCAGCGCGGCCAGTGCATCCAGGTTCGCGCCGTCACCGGGCGCGGGAGAGAACCGCTCCACGTCCACGCCATTGGGCACGACATGCACGGGCACGTTCCGGAGCACCGCGCGCGCGTCGTCGCCCACGGCGTGGGAGTTCGCGATGGCGGCCGAGGCCAGCGGATGCAGGCCGGAGAGCGCGCGCCGCACGAGCGGACGCTCGCCGAGGAAGTCGTGCACGTGCCACACGCGCGGCGCTGCCAGCCCGACCGTGGCCGCGCTCAGCAGGTGCGTCTTGATGCCATTGGAGTGCAGCAGGTCCGGTGCCGCATCCCGCACCGCGCGTCTCAAGTCGAGGCCGTAGCGGCCCAGCAGCAGGGGCGTGGGGGCCAGCTCGCGCGTGAAGCGCCAGAGCGCCGCGCCGCCCTGTTCCCGCAGGCCGCTGTCCCCGAGCGCGGAGAGGCGGTCAGGCAGGGCGAGCACCCGCGCCTCCACGCCGAGCCCCCGAGCCGTCTCCACGAGCGGCCCGTCCGTGCCCGCGAGGAGGTGCAGCGACAGGCCGGGCTCCAGCGTGCGCAGGCACGCGAGGAGGTCCACGAGTGCGCGCTCGGCACCGCCCAGGATACCCACGGGGTTGAGGAACAGGATCCGCACGCGGACCCGACCGAATCAGACCCGCCCGGGGCGGTCAAGGCGATGCAGGTACGCATCCAGCACGGTGCGCGCATGGGCGCCCCAGGTGAAGCGCGCGGCCCGCGCATGCCGCGTCTCCGCCGATGGCGTGGGCCCGTGACCCGTGAGCAGTGCATCCACCGTCTCCGCCCATGCGGCCACGTCGCCCACCGGGCAGTACGTGCACGCGTCCGCGCCCACTTCGCGCAGCACCGGCAGGTCGCTGGCCACCACCGGGACGCCACACGCCAGCGCTTCGATGACGGGCAGGCCGAAGCCCTCCGCGTCGCTGGGCACCAGCACCGCGCGGGCGCGGCGGTACATGCCCGCGAGCGTGGCCCGCTCCTGCCGGGGTGGTTGCAGCAGCGCGTCCTTCAGTCCGAGCCGTGTCACCTGCGCCTGCTGGGCCGCGTCCAGCTCGCCGCCCTGCTGCACCAGCATGAGGTCCGGGTGGCGGGCTCTCAGGGCAGCGAAGACGTCGAAGAGCACGTCCAGGCGCTTGCGACGGATGGCGCTGCCCACGTGCAGCAGATAGGGCCGGCCCTCCAGCGGCGCGAGCACCGCGTCGCTGTCGTCTCCATGGACGGGTTCGAGCCGGTACTCGGGTGATACGCCGTAGGGCGCCCAGACCAGTCGCTCGGGAGGCACCACGCCGTGCGCGAGCAGTTCATCGCGGACCTGCTGCGTGCTGTGGAAGACGATGGCCGCGCGCTCCAATCCCTTGAGCGTCGCGCGAGCCATCATGCGGAACCACGTGGGGCGTGGTTCACGGTGGGGCTCCAGGACGGAGCGGAAGGCATCCAGGTCATGGCAGAAGACGCCGGTGCGCTCCGCGGGCAGCGCGTGGACGAGCTGCGCGTAGGTGTGGTCCACGACGTGGAACGCATCGTGGCCCAGGCGCTCCCGCAGCAGCCGCGCGGGATAGAGGCCGAAGCGCGTGAGCAGCCGGTCCGCGTTGAAGGCGGCCTTGCGGCTTCCCACGCGGGGCAGGGCGCGCACGGCGTGAGGGATGGACGGCCGCACGCGGGTGACGTCGACCTCGGCGGGAAACGCCGCGAGGCCGTCCGCGAGCGCCTCGCCCACCAGGTCCATGCTGGGCCAGCCCTCCTCGCGCGGATCCATCAGGACCTTCAACCGCAAGGGGCTCACGCGGTGTCTCCACGGCGCAGCAGGTGCGCCATCGTGCGCTCCAGCGCGAAGCGCTCACGGTACACGCGCGACGCTCGCTCTCCCTGGACCCGGCGCTCCTCCTCGTGCTCCAACAGGTGCTCCGCGAGCGCCAGCAACGCGCTGGGTGACGCCTCGTCCGCGAGGGCCACCGGCCGCAGTTCGTGCCACAGCGGTTCGCTCAGGTGCCCGGTGTGGGTGACGATGGGCAGGCCCAGTCCCAGGCCGGCCATCGCGCTGCTGCGCCGGGCGCTGATGCCATCCGGGTAGGGCTGCAACATCAGCTCCGCCGCGCGCAGGTGCGCGGCCACGGCCTCCGGTGCCAGTCCGTCCCTTGCATGGAGCCTGCGGGCCAGCGCGGGATGCTTGCGTGAGAGCGCTTCACACCAATCCTGGCTGCCTCGTCCCAGCAGCAGCGCCTGCCGTTGTTCGTCCCGCTGCAACAACGGCACGAGCACCGCCTCCAGCCCCCCCGCGATGGCCCCGCCATACGTGCCGAAGTGCGCCACCGTCGGGCCGCCTCCCAGCGCCTCGCGCACCGCGCTCACGGCCTCCACCGGGACGTCGAGCGGCAGGGGGCTGGGAATGGGACACCACCGGGCCTGGCTTCGCAGCGGCTCGGGCAGATGATCCGCCCAGGTGGGGATGGAGACGTAGGCGCGCTCCACGCCGAGCGCCAGCGTGCGCAGCATCACCCGCGTGACCCCCGCGAGCACCTGGTGCTTCCACGGCGCGCCGGGACTCCACGGGTACACCGCCTCGTGGAGGAACAGCGCGCGTTCGTCCTGCCGCCTCGCCGCGAACCAGGCGCAGAACGGCACGTTCATCGCCTTCAGCCCGAACGCGTGCGGCACGTACTGGAGCAGCAGCCTCCGAGGGCCGGGCGTCGCGTCCAGCTCGCGTGTCAGGCGCACCAGCCCCGGCGGCGTGAAGATTCCGGGCCACCGGTGCACGGTCACGCCCTGATCATCCGTGACGCCGTCCGCGCCGGACGTCCAGACGTGCACCGTCTCTCCCTCCTTCAGGAGGGCGTGGGCGATGCTCCGGGAGTGGTCGGAGACGCCGCCGGGAGCGGGCGGGTACTCCCCCGTCAACAGGTGCCACGCGCGGCTCACGGAGGGGCCCGCCTCGCGCGCAGGTGCTGGACCACGGCGCGCAACTCGCCCAGGAGCGACAGGCCGCGCCGCGTGGCCTCGCGCGCGAGCACCAGCGCGGTCAGCACCCCGGCCGCCACCAACGCCTGCACCAGCAGCCCGCCCTGTCCCGTCGCGAGCCGCGAGAAGCCCAGCGCCAACGCGAGCAGCGCGCCCACCGTGAGGAACGGCTCCATGACCTCGAACTCGAGCCGCGAGAGGTGCGGGTTGCGGCGCGACACCAGCCGCGCGGTGACCCACAGCTCCGTCAACGTGACGGCCGTCGCGCTCACGCCGACCCCGACGATGCCCCAGTGCATCACCGCCAGCGCGCCCAGGCCGAAGCGCAGCACGCTGGAGGTGGTGGCCACGTACATCCGCTCCCTCGCGTGGCCGCTGGCGTGCTGCTGCGAGTGCAGCAGGCCCTGCACCGCCTGCATCGACGCCTCGATGGTGAACCACTGCACCAGCGCGGACGCGAGGCTCCACCGCTCGCCGAACACCACCGGGATGAAGGGCGGCAGCGCGATGACGCCGAACGGAATGGCCAGGCACAGGAGCGCGCTCACGCGCCGGATGGACGTGCGCAGGTAGTCCGCCAGCGCGACCGTGTCCTGCTGCATGCGGCTGTAGGCCGGATACGCCACGCGGGTGAGGACGCTGCTCAGCGCCAGCGGCACGGAGGCCAGGGCGCTCGCCCAGTTCACCAGGCCCACCGCGTCCTTGCCCTCCATGCGCCCCACCACCAGCGGAATCCAACCCTGGAGCGCCGCGGGGATGATGCCCGTGAGCTGGAACCAGATGCCGAAGGACAGGAGGCGCTTGACGATGTCCCACCGGAACGCGCCCCGGGGCCGCCAGCCCGCCGCCGCCCAGAACATCACCATCCCCAGCCCGCCCCGCATCAGCCCACCGCCGATGAGCGACCACGCGCCGCAGTGCAGCCAGGCCAGCAGGATGGTGGTCGCCGTCTGCGCGATGCCCTCGATCAACTCGATGCGCGCGAGCGCCGGGAAGCGCAGCTGCCGCTCCAGCATCATGATGGGGATGACGCGCAGCGAGTGGAAGAACAGCCCCAGCCCCATCACGCTCACCATGGCGGCGCCCGAAGGGCCCAGCTCATAGGCGCGCGACAGCCACGGCGCGAGCAGCAGGATGACGCCCACGATGAGCACCGTGAACGCCTGGTGGCTCCAGAAGGCGGTGCTGATTTCATCCTGCGTGGGTTCGTGCTGCTGGCGCACCAGCGAGGCGCTGAGCCCCAGGTCCCCCAGGAACGCGCCCATCGCGGCGGTGAAGGCCACGATGGCGAACGCGCCGTAGTCCCCCGGGAACAGCAGGTGCGACAAGGCGAGCGAGCTCACCACGCGCAGGCCCAGCGAGCCGAGCGTCCGCAGGCCCAGGGCGATGATGGAGCGCTGCGCGCGGACCTTCACGTCCGAGGTGTCCAGGGGCTGGGCCTCGGGGGCGTCCGGCGCGGGAGGGGGACGGCTGCTCATGGGAAGGCGGGGCGCTCCACGGAAGACACTCCGCCGGAGCCTATATGCGCCCCCGCGTCCGGCGAACAGGGGCTCGCGGAGGAGGGCGCCCCACGTCCTGGAAGGAGGGCCCGCATGCCACCCCGAGGAGCGGGCGGGCGGCCGCGGGGTGCCCGGCGCGGCGGCCCGGGCCGCGACCGCGCTGCGC
>JAFADT010000473.1 GCA_023424585.1 Pseudomonadota bacterium | reverse complement strand
AGGCGGGGCGTCGTCCCGCGGGTCGTCCGGCCCGCGTGGTGAGCGCGCCGGTGGCGGCGGGCGGCAAGCGCCGGGGCCGCAAGCCGGCGGCGGTGGATGGCGGCGCCCGTGAGTGCGCCATCAAGGGCTGCGGCAAGCCCAGCCGCACCAAGGGCTACTGCGCCGCGCACTACCAGAAGCTGCGCATGCTGGAGAAGACCAACCGCCGTCCGGCGGAGTGGGCGGACTACGCCAACCCCAACAGCGTGGAGGACATCAAGCTGCCGCGTGGCCGCGCCGCCTCCAAGGCGCTGGCGGAAGCCGCTCAGCGGAACGCCTGAGTTCTTCGCAGTCGCAGTCGCAGTCAGTGGCCCCGGCCCGGGCAGAGGTGGACCGCGTTCTTCCGTCGGGAAGCACGTGGCTGGATTGACCGCGCGGAGGATGTGCTTGCGCCGCGAGGGGGTTGGTGTGCATGAGTGCCCGGGCCATGAACAAACGCGACCTGGAGCCTGGAATCGTCACGGACCTCGCGGGACGGACGACCTATGGCGATTACCTGCAACTGGACCGCCTCCTGTCCGCGCAGGTCCCCCGCTCGCAGCCGCCGCATCACGACGAGCTGCTGTTCATCGTCCAGCACCAGACGAGCGAGCTGTGGATGAAGCTGCTCATCCATGAGCTGTCCGCCTGCATCCGCTACATCCAGGCGGACCGGCTGGAGCCGTCCTTCAAGATCTTCGCGCGCGTCGCGCACATCCAGCGGATGCTCTTCGAGCAGTGGAGCGTGCTGGAGACGCTCACGCCCAACGAGTACCTGGAGTTCCGCGACACGCTGGGCCACGCGTCCGGCTTCCAGAGCTTCCAGTACCGGGCGCTGGAGTTCCTTTTGGGCAACAAGGATGAGGCTGCGCTGGGGCCCTTCCGGCACGTGCAGGGCGTGCACGCGGAGCTGGAGCGCCTGCTGGAGTCGCCGGGCATCTACGACGAGTTCCTGCGCCACCTGGCGCGCATGGGCCACGACATCCCCAGAAGCCACGTGGAGCGCGACTGGCGTCAGCCGTATGAGAAGAGCGCCCAGGTGATGGAGGTGTTCCGTCGCATCTACGAGGACACCGAGAAGCACTGGGACGCGTATGAGATGTGCGAGAAGCTGGTGGACACGGAGGAGCGGTTCCAGCTCTGGCGCTACCGTCACATGATGACGGTGATGCGCATCATCGGCTTCAAGCAGGGCACGGGCGGCTCGTCGGGCGTGGGCTTCCTGCGCAAGGCGCTGGACCTGCGCTTCTTCCCGGAGCTGTGGGACGTGCGCACCGCGCTGACGCCGCCCGCGAAGCCCCGGGGCCCCTGAGGCCCCTGAGGCCCCTTCGTCGTGCCCGCCCGTGTCCCCGCATGCTCCGCGGGCCGGCGGGGGCGGGGTGCCCGCCGGGGCGCGGGCTCCCTAGCTTGGGAGAGGCCAAACCCTCTCAACGCGCGAAGGAGCGGACATGGGTGAGCACGACAGCCCCCGGAAGGAACCGCAGCTTCCGGAAGACGAACAGGAGAACAAGCGTCAGGCGGGAGACCGCCCCATCCCCACGCCCGGCCACATCGGCAACCTGCCTGACAACGGCCCCGGCCCGGGTGGCATTGGAGTCAAGCTGCCCGAGGGCGGCGGTGACTGAGTGAAACATTCGGAAATGTTTCAGGCCGGGGGGCTTCCGGGGCTCCCGGGCGCCGGGGTACATGCGTCAGACGGGCATGAGAGTGTCCGGGCATGGCCCTACCTGCTAGGTTCCTCGTCCCAGAGATGACCCGAAAGCCCGCCACCTACGCCGACCTGGAAGCGCTCCCCTCGAACCAGGTGGGGGAGCTCGTGAACGGGGAGCTGCACGTGAGCCCCCGGCCGGCGGCGCGGCATGCGCTCGCGGCATCGCATCTGGGCGGAGAGCTTCATGGTCCCTTCGACCGGGGCCGGGGTGGACCCGGAGGTTGGATCCTCCTCACCGAGCCGGAGCTGCATCTGGGAAGGGACGTCCTGGTGCCGGACCTCGCGGGTTGGCGCCGGGAGCGGATGCCCCGGGTGCCCGACGTCGTGGGCTTCACCCTGGCGCCGGACTGGCTGTGCGAGGTGCTGTCTCCGTCGACGTCGCGGCTGGACCGGTTCCGGAAGCTGCCCGTCCATGCCCGGGAGGGCGTCAGGCACGTCTGGTTGGTGGATCCACTTCAGTACACGCTGGAGGTCTTCCGGCTGGAGGGCAGCCACTACCTGCTGGTGGGGACCCATGAGGACGCGGAGACCGTCCACGCGGAGCCATTCGAGGCGCTCGCGCTGGAACTTCGCGTCTTGTGGGAGGACCTCGCGGAGTAGGCTTCGCGGCACCATGTCCGTGTCCGCCGGAGTGACGCTGCTCTTCGAACAGGCCCACATCCTCTGCTACCGCACGTTCGACATCGCGGAGGAGATAGACCTGGAGCGCGCGCGCAGGGCGCTGACGGAGGACTCGCGCCGGCTGAAGCTGTCGCGAGAGAACAGCCAGTACATCCAGCTGCCCAACCCGCCCGTGGCCTATGAGCTGGGCCGCAGGCCGCTGGCGCTGCGCGGCGGCCCCGTCACGGTGGACGTCACCGCGCGCCTGTTCGACCACGGCGCCGCGTCCATCATCCTGCGCGTGCCCGTCGCGTTTGGCACTACCTGGGAGGCGCTCACCCAGGTCGCGGACGAGCTCTACGACAGCGAGGCGCTGGAGGACCTGGCGCGGGAGCTGGTGGAGGGCGTGCGCCGCACCATCGCCGCCGCCGTGCAGGGGCCGCACCTCTGGGAACAGAGCGAGAGCTACACCGTCATCTTCGCCGAGCGCATCCAGGGCCACCCGTCCGCGGAGGAGCTGTTCCAGAGCGCGGACATCGCGCGGCTGCTCCTGGGGGAGAGCACCGCCGCGGCGCTCGCGCCACGCGAGCGCGAGGCCGTCACCCAGGTGCGCTTCAGCTACACCTCCCATGAC
>JAFADT010000039.1 GCA_023424585.1 Pseudomonadota bacterium | reverse complement strand
GCTGCTGGGAGTTCGTGCTGCCGGTGGACCCGTCGCGGGCGATGGCGGTGACGTCGCTGCGGATGGGCGAGGACCGGCGATTCGCCCGCGCGCACGGCGCGGACCTGGTGCACCTGGGCTTCCGCGACACCAGCCTGCGCGCGCCGCCGGGCGCCCCCGCCGAGCCGGAGGAGGCCCGGGCCGCGCTGGCCGCGCGCGTGCGGCTGGCCCTGGAGGAGGTGCTGGTGAGCGTCTCTCCGGACGCGGTCTGCTACGTGCCGCTGGGCATCTCCAGCCACGTGGACCACCTGATGGTGCGCGACGCGGTGCGGGCCCTGCGCGGCGGACGGAGCGTCGTCTACTACGAGGACCTGCCGTACTCCGCGCACCACCCGGAGGACGAGATCGTCGACTACGCCTGGGCGCTCGGGCTGTCGCCCCGGTGGCTGGACATGACGGCGCTGTGGTCCGCGAAGGTGCGCGGGCTGTCCTTCTACGCCAGCCAGCTGGAGCCCCACACGCTGCCCGCCGTGGAGGCGCACGCGCGGCGGCTGGGCGCGGGCCGGGGGCTGTGCGAGCGCGTCTGGACGGTGGCGCCATGAGCGCGAGGCAGCCCCGGGCGGAGGGGGACCTGCTGGTGCACCTCTCCTATGAGGCCACCCGCACGCTGGGAGGCATGGGCGTGGTGCTGGAGCACCTGGTGTCCGCGCCCGAGTACCGGCAGGCCTTCCCGCGCACGCTGCTGGTGAGCCCCACGGTGCGGCCGTGCGGCCTGGGCAGCTACGCGCCGGAGGAGTCGCTGGCGCGCGACCTGGAGGCGCACGGGGAGGTGTTCTACAGCGGCCTGCGCCGGGACAACCCGGAGCGGTGGACGCGCGTCTTCCAGCCGGTGGAGGAGAAGCACGACGTGTCGTTCGTCTACGGGCGGCGCGAGGTGCCGGGCGGCCCCGTGGAGGTGCTGCTCGTGGACCTCACCGACGTGCTCCGGGGCTACCGGGTGCGCCTGGGCACGCTGCCGGGGTTCCTCGCGCGGCTGCACACGCTGCTCGGGGTGGACCTCCCGTTCGACTGCCGGGGGCCGCGCCCGGCGCCGTGGCGGGGGCTGTCGCGCGTGTGGCGCCAGCGCTTCGGCACGCGGCTGGGCGCGGCGCCCTGGGTCAACCGCCTGTTCCGCGAGGCGGTGCGGCGCGGCCTGGTGGACGCGCCCGCGCTGGACCATGACGCGATGCTGGCCATCGCGCTCGCGGAGCCCGTCTTCGACGCGCTGGAGCGGCTGCGCCCGAAGGAGGGCGCGGGGACGGTCATCCTGGCGCAGGAGCACCTGTCGCTGCCGCTCGCGTACAAGGCGCTGCTGGACGGGCGCGCCTGGTGCCGCACCGTGTACTACGCGGGCGAGGTGCGCACGCCCCGGGTGCTCGTGGAGTACGGCGAGGGAGGGCAGGGCGCGTCCGACGCGCGCTTCTACAACATCCAGCGCCTGGGGCTGGAGCAGGGGAAGACGCTGGACGAGGTGTACCCCGTGGGCACCTGGCCCAGCTTCCAGATCCTGCGCAACGGCCACCTGTGCGACCGCGTGGGTGCGGTGAGCGCGTCCGTGGCGGACGAGCTGAGGTTCCTGGACGCGCGCTACGCGCTCCAGCCGGTGACGGTGGTGCCCCACGGGCACCGGCCCATCGAGACGGGCTGGGACGCGAAGGAGGCCGCGCGGGCGAAGGTGCTGGCCCATGCGCGCGCGCAGTGGGGGCGGGACTTCCGCCTGCTGCTCACGCACATCGCGCGGGACGAGGTCTGCAAGGGGCTCTGGCGCGACGTGGACGTGTGCGAGCACCTGGCCACGCTGCTGCCCCCGGAGCGCAAGCCCGCGCTGCTGGTGCTGGTGACGGAGTGGAGCGAGGCGGCGCCGTCCGACAACCTGCGCGCGCTGAAGGCGCGGGTGGACGCGTTCAACGCGAAGGACGCGGGCCTGCACATCGCGCTGGTGAACCAGCCCACGTGGCCCGCGGGCCTGGACTTCACTCGGGATGATCTGCACCGCGCCACGGACGTGTCCCTCGGCCAGTCGCTGTATGAGTCCCATGGACTGGCGCAGCTGGAGGCCCTGGGCTGCGGCGCCGTCTGCGTCATCTCCGGCGTGAGCGGCGCCCGGCGCGCCCTGAAGGCGGTGTGCGAGCGCCAGGGGCTGTCGGAGGCCGCGCATCCGAACCTCGTGGTGTCGGATCCGGTGGCGGATGCGCGCGCCGAGGGCCTGGCGCACTCGGTGGAGACCTGGAAGGCGCTGTCCGCCAGCGAGCTGCGGGGAGCGGAGCTGCGCACCGCCGCGCGCGTGGCGGAGGAGGTGGTGCGCCGCCTTCCACGCGACGCGCACGAGGGCCGCCTCCTGCTGGCGACGGGCTGGGCGCTGTCCGAGCGGCTGCGCTGGGAGCCGCTCATCCGCGAGCAGCTGCTGCCGCTGCTGCGCTTCCCGAAGGAGGAGGCGCGGGACGTGTCCGACTGGAGCGCGGCGATGGGCTGAGCCCGGCGCCCGCCGTCACGTGAGGCCCGGGACCGTGCCCGCGGGGGCTCGGCGCCCGGCGGAAGGTCTCCACGCTCCGGCGCATCGTCCGGAGCCCACGAGTGGCTTTCAGATGGGAGCGCGGTGCATGGCTGAGAACGAGAAGGCCCCGGCGCTCATCGTCGTGGCCCACCCGGAGGACGTGGTCCGCCTGTTCAGCACGGTGGCGCCGGGAGCGGACCTCGCGGTGGTGACGGAGGAGGGGAGCGCGGGCCGGGAGCTGGAGGCCGTGGGCCGAGCCCTGGGCGCGCGGAGCACGCACCTCCTGCTGTCGCCCTCGGAGGTGGGGCCGTGGTGCCGCGAGCGGCGCGCGCGGAGCGAGGTCCGCGTCTACACGCACAGCCCGCAGGAGGAGGCCCCGCTGCACCGGGAGGTGGCGCTGCTCGTCAGCCGCGTCTTCGACCGGCTGTGGGTGCCCGCCACGGGGGCCAGGCTCACCGCCTGCACGGTGCTGGACGACGCGGCCTTCCAGCGCAAGCTGGCGCTGCTCAACTCGCTCTACCGGGCGCGTCCGGGCGGAGCCGCTTCCGGCGCGTGCACGGACCCCGTGCGCGACGGGCCCGGCATCGAGGCCTTCACCGAAGCGCGGGCCGGGGACGTGGTGCGCGCCCTGTCCCTCACGAAGCCGGAGGTCTTCGCGGAGCTCGCGGACCCCTGGGGCTTCGCCCGGTCCCCCTACGAGGGTGAGCGCTTCGCCCTCACCACGAAGGTGCTGGAGACCTTGCGCCACGCGGGCCCGCCCCGGCGCGTGGTGGACGTGGGCGCCTGCGAGGGCGTGATGACCGAGCACCTGCTGACGCTCTTCCCCGACGCGAGCGTCCAGGCGGTGGAGTCGGAGCCCCGCTTCGTCACCCGCCTGCGCGAGCGGCTGGGGCGCCACGCGCGCGTGCGCATCGTGGAGGCCCGCGCGGAGGACGTGGCGCTGGAGGCGGACCTGGTGCTGCTCGCGGAGGTGCTCTACTACCTGTCCGACGACGCCTGCCGAGGTCTCCTGGACCGGCTGCGCGCGTCCCACCTGCTCACGTCCTACGGCGGAGGCTTCGGCGCGCAGGTGCACGCCGCGCTCGCCGAGCGCGGCTGGAGGTGCGTCCAGGCCGCGACGCTCCCGGGCCGCATCGAGCCCGTGGATGGCGCTTCGAGCCCCCTGCTCGTGCGCCGCGCGGGGACCGAAATCCGGCGCTGGGAACGGTGAACACAAGAATTCTTGGATGGGAATCCGGGCTTGCCCACGGGGCGGCCAGGCGTCTCTCGCGGAAGGAGCGCTCGTCTGGGTTTGGCGCGAATCCCGGGCTGAATCATGTATGGACTTGCCTGCTTGTTTCAGCGTTGCCAATGACGCGGAAAGTCTTCAGCATGGCTATGTATGGCCATCCCGGATGTCTCGCCTGGCTCCGTGAATGCCCCGGCCCGGGCGTTCCTTGAAGCGGGGTTGAAGCACAGCGCGCGCTGGCGCGGGGCCCTGCCGTGGATGGTGAGCGGCTGGCTCGCGGCGTGCGCGCTGGGGCTCGGGAGCGTCTGGTCGCACGCGAGCGCCGAGGGGCCCGCAGCCACGCCCCCGGTCCGGTTGCCGGAGCGCTTCGCGCGCGTGCCCGGGGCGTGGACGCTGCTGGTCTTCCTCCATCCCCGGTGCCCGTGTTCCCGCGCGACCCTGTCGGAGCTGGCGAGGCTGCTGGACCGCGAGGGTGGGCGGCTCGCCACGCGCGTCTTCGTCTGGGCGCCGCGCGAGGCGCCCCCGGGCTTCGAGCGCTCGGAGC
>JAFADT010000342.1 GCA_023424585.1 Pseudomonadota bacterium | reverse complement strand
GCGTGGAGGTCCTCGCCCCGCCAGGCCCGCGTGCGCCGCACCCGCAGCCAGCGGCCTTGCAGCCGGGCCCTCGCGTCCTCCCCTCCCTCCCGCCAGCCGGCGAAGCGGCACGCACGCACCTTCAGGTGCACGGCGCGCGCGCTGTCACGCCAGTCGATGTCCCGGTACGCCACCTCGAAGAAGGGCGCGAAGGTGGCGTCCGCCTCCACCTGCCGCTCCCCCGGGTCCCCACGCGCCACGAGCTCCACCACCCGGGGCAGCAGCCGGCGCGACGCGAGCATCAGCCTCTCGAAGACGACCTCCTCCGTGTCCTCGTCCCGGACCGGGAACGTCCCCCGCGCGAGCACGGGCCCGGTGTCGAAGCTCGCGTCCATGCGGTGGAAGGTGAGCCCCAGCTCGCGAGCGTCCTCGCGCAGCGCCCACCCCAGCGGGCAGGGCCCCCGGTAGCGCGGCAGGAGGGACGGGTGCACGTTCACCGCCCCCAGCCGCGGCAGCGCCAGCGCCTCCGGCGGCAGCCGCCACGGGAAGAAGAAGCACAGCAGGAGGTCCGGCCTCAGCGCCGCCAGGCGGGGCGTCAGGTGCGCCCGATCCCCCAGCAGGAGCACGTCCAGCGACGGCGGCGCGGCCTCGAAGAGCCGCCCCAGCTCCGCCCACCGCTCCAGGTCCGGCGGACGCAGGCCCCGGACGCCCGCCGGCACCACCAGCCCCACCACCTCGTGCCCCTGGGCCCTCAGCGCCAACGTGAAGTCGTGCGCCACCGCGGGGGCCACGGTGAGCAGCACGATGCGCCAGCCAGACGCGGCACCCGGAGTCGGCATGCCCGTGTCCTAACAATTCACCCGCCGTGTGCGCTCGCCCACCGCACGCGCCCCGCCCGGAAATGAAAACGCGCTCGCCCCGGGACGGGACGAGCGCGCGAACTTCCAGGGAACGGCGCGGGTGCGTCAGACCGCCTTCAGGCGGGGCGTGCGCGCCTTGGGGGCGGGGGAGGAGGCCGCCTCACGGAGCGCGTCCTTCTTGTCCGTGCGCTCCCAGGTGAACTCCTTCTCCGAGCGGCCGAAGTGACCGTAGGCGGCCGTCTTCTGGTAGATGGGCCGCAGCAGGTCCAGGTGCTCCGTGATCTCGCGCGGGCGCAGGCCGAACACTTGGCGCACGGCGCGGGCGATCTGCTCTTCCGGCACGCTGGACGTGCCGAAGGTCTCCACCATCACGCTGACAGGCTCCGCCACGCCGATGGCGTAGGACACCTGCACCTCGCAACGGCTGGCCAGGCCCGCCGCCACGACGTTCTTCGCGATGTAGCGGCCCATGTACGCGGCCGAGCGGTCCACCTTGGACGGGTCCTTGCCGCTGAACGCGCCGCCACCGTGACGGCCCATGCCGCCGTAGGTGTCCACGATGATCTTCCGACCCGTGAGGCCCGAGTCGCCCATGGGGCCGCCGATGACGAAGCGGCCCGTGGGGTTGATGAAGAACTTGGTCTTGTTGTCGATGAGCTTCTTCGGCAGGACCTTCAGGATGACGTCCTCGCGGATGGCCTCCTGGATCTTCTTGTTGGAGACGTCATCCGAGTGCTGCGTGGACAGCACCACCGCGTCGATGCGCAGCGGCTTGCCGTCCTTGTACTCCACCGTGACCTGGCTCTTGCCGTCCGGGCGGATCCACGGGTGGTTCTTGCGGCGCACCTCCGCCAGGCGGCGGGTGAGCTGGTGCGCGTAGTGGATGGGCGCGGGCATCAGCTCCGGCGTCTCGTCGCACGCGAAGCCGAACATCATGCCCTGGTCGCCGGCGCCCTGGTCCTTCTTGTTGTCCACGCCCCGGGCGATGTCCTGGCTCTGGCCCTCGATGGCCACCATGACGCCGCACGTGTGGCCGTCATAGCCCATGGAGCTGTCCGTGTAGCCGATGCGCGTGATGGTCGAGCGGACGATCTTCGGGATGTCCACGTAACAATTCGTCGTCACCTCGCCCGCGACGATGGCGAGGCCCGTCTTCACGAGCGTCTCCACGGCGACGCGCGCCTGCGGATCCTTGGCGATGATGGCATCGAGCACACCGTCGGAGATCTGGTCGGCGATCTTGTCCGGGTGGCCCTCGGTGACGGATTCAGACGTGAACAGGAAGTCGGTAGGCATGTCTTCTCGGGCTTCGCGCTTATTCGGTGACGCAGCGCAGGGGGCGGACACTAAACGTGCGGTCCCAGCAGAGTCAAACCTGCCGAGACAGGGGATTATTCGGTGGGAGCGCCCTTCGGGCAGGCGGCCCCGACGTGCAGGGTATGGCCGCCCGCCAGATGAATTTAATGGTTCGCGCGGCGTTCCCCTGGGCTACAGGACCCGCGCCCTTCTTCTGGAGGTCACCGACCCATATGAACGCCATCGCCCGCCTTCGCACCCTTCCCTTCCTGGTTGCCCTCACCTTCGCCGCGCCCGCGCTCGCCGCGCCCAAGGCTTCCGAAGCCGTCACCAAGCCGGTGAAGACCGTGGTGCAGTCCGTGCGCTACGAGAAGGACCTCAAGGCCCTGGAGAACCTGGGCAGCGACCAGCAGGGGCTGTTCCTGCTGGGCGACGAGTGGACCAAGGCCACGGACGCCCAGCGCAAGGAGTTCACCCAGCTCTTCCAGAGCCTGTTCGCGAAGATCGCCTTCCCCAAGGTGCGCGAGAACTTCAAGAACCTGGACTCCATCACCTACGACGAGCCGCAGGTGACGGGCGACAAGGCGCTCGTGGGCTCCACCATCTTCATCAACCACCCGCTGAAGAAGCAGGAGATGAAGCTGAAGTACGCCGTGGAGAAGGTGGGCAGCAGCTGGAAGGTCGTGGACGTGTCCGTGCTCGGCGACTCCATGCTCACCGGCATCCGCGATGATCAGGTCCGCCCCCTCTTCAAGGAGGGCGGCTGGGACGCGCTGCTCGGCGCCATGCGGAAGAAGAACGACGAGCTCGGTTCGGTGAAGCTGAAGTAATCCAGCCACCCCGCGCCCAGGCAGCCAGGCAGCCAGGCCCTCGCCGTCCCTTCAGGTTCCGGGGGAGGCGCGGGCCGGGTAGGCTCGGGCGCTCCCCCCTCCTCGGAGCGCCTGGCGAATGACTGTTTCGAGCCCCGCCCCGCAGCTGCTGCTCCGTGGCGCGCCGTCCGACCGCGAGATGGACGCGTTCTGCGTCCAGTACGCCCCCCGGGCCCCGGGACACCCCGCCGTGCGGGACCTGCTCCGGCTGCTGTCGGATGTCCCCAGCGACGGCCTGGAGCAGCGCCTGGCGTGGGTGGAGCGGTGGATGCACTGGATGCGCGACCGCATCCCCGCCCACGGCCTCACGGACGCGGATGACCGGTCGCTGTCCCCCGCGAACTCCCGGCTGGCCCTGCTGGTGCGCGTGCTGGAGGGCGAGGCCGCCCTGCGCGCGTCCGTCACCCGGCTGGTGGCGGGGGTGTTCGCGAACAGCCGGGGGCTGAAGCTCTTCGCCCAGGTGGGCCTGAGCACCGGCAACGGCTTCTTCTCCGAGCTGACGGACCGCTTCGTGCGCGGCGTGCTGCCCGCGCCGCCTGAGCCGGGCAAGCTGTCGCAGCTGCTCCTGCGCCTGTTCCCGGTGCCGGAGGACGCGGAGTGGCTGGGCGCGCTGTCCCCCATGCTGCTGGCGCGGCTGACGGCGCTGGTGGGCGAGCCGCCCCCACCGGAGCCCACCCCGTCCTCGCGGGTGCGCGGGGACCTGATGGACGCGATGCTCCTCCTGGGCGTGCAGGTGGCGGGGCTGGGGCTGGCCGAGGACGTGCGCGACCGCACCCCGGAGATGCCCTTCCGCGCGTCGCCCTTCCTGCGGCTGCGGCTGGTGTGCGACGCGGTGCTGGCGCGCGACGGGGCCATGGAGGCGCTGTCGGACCTGGCCCGCGTGGTGGAGGACTGCCGCGGCGTGGTGCGCACCGTCACCCAGCACCTGGAGGACTCCGGCGTCAGCGTGGACCTGGTGTACCGGATGGAGCGCATCCGGCGCGGCCTGGACCGGATGGAGGCCATCGCGCGGGTGCTGGGCGCGCCGCGCGGGGAGCCCCGCTGGCGCGAGGCGCTGGCGCTGCTGTCGGACCTGCTGCGGCTCGCGCACGCGGACCGCTCCGTGCGCGCGCTGGTGCGGCGCAACTCGCGGATGCTGGCGCGAAAGATCATCGAGCGCACCGGCAACACCGGCGAGCACTACATCACCTCCACGCAGGCCGAGTTCCACCAGATGGTGCACTCGGCGGCGGGCGGCGGGTTCATCACCGCCTTCGCCGCCGCGCTGAAGTTCGCCCTCTCCGCCCTGCCGCTGGCCCCCTTCTTCGCGGGCCTCTTCGTCGCGCTCAACTACGCGGGCGGCTTCGTGCTGATGCAGCTGCGGGGCTTCACGCTGGCCACCAAGCAGCCCTCCATGACGGCCTCCACGCTGGCGGCCGCGGTGGGCGAGGACTCGGGCCCGGACAGCGGCCCCCGCCG
>JAFADT010000028.1 GCA_023424585.1 Pseudomonadota bacterium | reverse complement strand
TCGATGAGGTCGCGCGGCGACAGCGCGGGCGTCGAGCGCGCGGCCGGCGGCGGAGCCGTCACCTGGGGCGCCATCACCGGCTGAGCCGGCGCCGGACGCGGCAGGCTCATCGCGAACGTGGAGGAGGGGAGGGGGGACGGCGGCGCGCCCACCGGACGGCCCACCGGCGCGCGCGTGGCCAGCGCCTGGCCATAGCCCGGCTGGAGCCGACGCGGCAGGCCGCCGCTGGTGGAGTAGGCGAGCGCCGTGTTGGACAGGGAGATGAGGTCCAGCCCCGTCCGCCCCAGGAGGTCGCTCGCCGCGCAGCGCTTGCGGATGATGGCGATGAGCAGGTGCAGGCAGTCCGCCTCGCCCGCACGGAAGGTGCTGGCCAGCTCCCGGGCGCGCGCGGTCAGCTCCTGCACCATGTTGCCCGTCTCCGCCGGGGCCTCCGTGATGAGCTGCAGCAGCGCGTCCTCGTCCACGCCCTTCTCCTTCAGGAGGAGCTGGGCGCGGTTCTCCACCGTGAAGAGCGCCAGCAGCACGTGGGCGGACGTGGGCTTCTGGGCGACGCTGCGGGCGATGTCATGCGCCTCATGGAGAACCTGGGCGAGATCCGTGCTGTCGACCATTCATGCTCCGGCAAGCGTCCAGCCGAGCGGAATACACCGTCCACCGCCCCGCCGCAAAATTTAGGCTACAGACCGCTACAGGATGGATGCAAGGCAGGATAAACCATGGGCCGCGGCCGGATTTCGTTTGGCCGCCCGCCCGTTTCCCGACTCAATTCAAGGGACCGGGCAATCACTCCGGGCGGGCTGCGTACTTCGCCCTGAGACCCCATCCCTATGACCTCCCTTGTACAACCGGCGCGCGTCTTCATGGACCCCATCGGGGGCACGCGCGCAGCCGTCGAGGCCCGGCGCTGGCTGTGGCCCCTCCTCATCCTCGCCTTCTGCGTCGCCATCTCCGGCACCGCCTACGCGCTGCGCTGGGACGCCACGGCCTCCGTGGTGAGCACGCTGCCCACCGACTCCACGGCCTCCAGCGTGTCGGAGTCCGACATCGCCGAGCAGATCCAGACCGCGTCGCGCAAGGCGCTGGTGGGCGGCATCGCCAAGGGGCTCATCGTGATGCCCCTGATGGTGCTGCTGCTCGCGTGCGTCCTCTGGGTCGCCGCGTGGCTCTTCAACAAGCCCGCGGCCTTCGGGCAGCTGATGGCGGCCGCCGCGGTGGCGCTGCTGCCCATCGCGCTCTACCACCTCATCTACGCGGTGTGCGCTGGCTACCAGCACTCGCTCACCGACCTGCGCGCGGAGCGGCTCGTGCCCTCCAGCCTGGCCCTGCTGGAGGGCCTGTCGCCGAAGATGCAGCGCGTCCTCAAGGGCGTGGACTTCTTCAACCTGTGGAGCGTGGGCCTGCTGGGCGTGGGCTTCTCCACCGCCACCGGCATGCGCCTGGGCCGCGCGATGGCGCTCATCGGGGTGATGTACCTCATGTACGCGGGGGTCTTCTTCATCGGCCTGCCGGCGGGAGGTGCGAAGTGAGCGCCTTGCTCGTCGTCGCCACGCTGCTCACCGCCACGCCCATCACGCTGGAGGAGACGCGCCAGCTGGGCCGCAAGAACACCCAGGCGCTCCAGGCCGCGCTGGACGTCGCCGTGGCCCAGGAGGACCAGCGCGTCGCGCGCTCCAGCCTCCTGCCGCAGGTGCAGCTCAACCTGGGCCCCAGCCTGGACTACCTGGGCCGGCGCCGGCAGGTCTACTCCGTCCCCATCAGCGACACGGAGACCGTCACGCGCGAGGTGGTGAGCACCTCCAACACGGCGGACAGCTACTTCGCGTCCCTGGGCCTGTCGCAGGTCGTCTACAACCGCGGCCTCTGGAAGCAGCTGGAGCAGGCGGGCGTCAACGTGGACGCCACCCGCAACCAGTCCCTGGAGGAGGCGGACACCTCCGAGCTGGAGGCCATCCGCCGCTTCTACGCGCTCTTCCTGTCGCAGGCCACGCTGGACGTGCTCAACGCCACCGCGCAGCGCAGCGAGGAGCAGCTGGAGCGCGCCCGCGCCCTCTTCACCGCGGGCCGCGTGGGCAAGTCCGAGGAGATCGCCGCCCAGGTCAACCTGGGCAACGACCGCGTCAACATCGTGCAGCGCCAGAACCAGCTGGTGGCGGACCAGGTGCAGCTGGCCGTGTGGCTGGCGCGCCCCGGCACGGAGCTGCTCCAGGCGGTGGACCCGGGCGTGCTCCAGCAGGAGCCCGCGCCGGCGCCCGCCCTGGATGACGCCATCAAGCAGGCCCGCGAGCACCGCGCCCTGCTCAAGGCGCTCCAGCAGCGCGTGCGCGTGGCGGAGCTGCAGCGCGCCATCGTGCAGGGCGACTACATCCCCCGCGTGGGCCTGTCCGCGCGCTACTCGCACACCGCGCAGGACCTGGGCCCGTTCTTCAGCGAGCCGGGCTACGGCAACGTCTTCAGCGGCGGCGTCACGCTGACGTGGGACCTGTTCAACGGCTTCGTCACGGACGCCCAGTCCGCGCGCGCCCAGGTCAACATCCGCAAGGCGGAGCTGACGTTCGCGCAGACGGCGCGGGAGCTGGAGGCGGAGGTGCGCCGCGCCCACCAGGTGCTGGAGGGGCAGATCGCCTCCGCGAAGCTCGCGACGGCCAACCGCGCGGTCGCCCAGCAGGGCCTGGAGCTGGCGGAGCAGCGCTTCCGCGCGGGCGCCGGCTCCACGCTGGACGTGCGGGACGCGCAGCTCAAGTTGACCCAGGCGGAGCTGGTTTTGCTCCAGAGCCGCATCGATGTCGAAATCGCCCGCTATGCCCTGTTCCGGGCCATGGGCACGCTGAATCCGGGAGACGCACAATGACGTGGTGGAAGGCGGGAATCGCCGGCGCGCTGTTGCTTGGAGCGGCGGGCATCACCGTGAGCGGCCTGAGCGACCGGCCGCCCCCGACGCAGGAGGTCCAGATCGCCAAGGCCCGCAAGGGCTCCATCACCCGCACCATCACCGGCGCGGGCAAGGTGCAGGCGGCCACCACGGTGAAGATCTCCTCCAACCTGTCCGGAGACCTGGTCTCCCTCAAGGTGAAGGACGGAGACCCCATCACCAAGGGGCAGGTGCTGGGGCAGATCGACAAGCGCTACTACGAGGCGGCCGTGAAGCAGGCCACCGCGTCCAGGGACGCGGCCCGCTCGGAGGTGCAGGTGGCGGAGGTGGACGCCGTGCGCCAGCGCGCGGAGCTGGCCCGCGTGCAGGGGCTGGCGGAGAAGGGGCTCGCGTCCGCCGCCGAGGTCGAGCAGGCCAAGGCCGTGATGGACACCGCGGAGGCGCGCCTCGCCGCGGCCAGGCAGCGCGTGGCCCAGAGCTCCGCCGTGCTGGAGCAGGCCGCCACGGACCTGGCGCGCACCACGCTGCTGTCGCCCATCGACGGCAACGTCATCGAGCTGTCGCGTGAAGTGGGCGAGCGCGTGCGCGGCTCCGACTTCTCCGAGGACGTGGTGATGACCATCGCCGCGCTCAACCAGATGGAGGTGAAGTTCGAGGTCGGTGAGCACGAGGTCGTCCACCTGAAGTACGGCCAGCCCGCGGAGGTGACGCTGGACGCGCTGGAGGGCCAGTCCTTCACCGGCACCGTGGTGGAGATCGCCCAGAAGGCCACCATCAAGAACCCGGGCACGGAGGCCGAGGTGACGAGCTTCCCCATCACCGTCGCCCTGGACGCGCGTCCGCCGGGCGTGCTCCCCGGCATGAGCGCCGAGGCCCGCATCAGCGCGGAGACGCACGACGACGCGGTGCTCGTGCCCATCCAGGCCGTCACGGTGCGCGCCGAGCGCTCGCTGCCGGACTACCAGGCGCCGGTGGAGGGCACCTCGCTCACCGCCAAGCGCCGCACGGAGTCGCTGGCCAAGGTGGTGTTCGTGGTGGACGCCGACAACAAGGCGCAGGTGCGCCGCGTGCGCACCGGCATCGCCTCCGACACGGAGCTGGAGGTGCTGGAGGGCCTGCAGGCCGGGGACCGCGTGGTGGAGGGCCCCTACCGCACGCTGTCCAAGGAGCTGTCCAACGGGGACGCGGTGCGCGAGCCGGAGAAGGCCGCGGCGAAGGGCAAGTCGTGACCGCGACCCCCGCACCCGGAACGGAGCCCCTCATCCAGGTGGAGGGGCTCACGCGGGCCTTCTTCGTGGGCGGTGAGGAGGTGCGCGCGCTGCGCGGCGTGTCCTTTGGCATCCAGCGGGGGGAGTGGGTGGCCATCATCGGCCAGTCCGGCTCCGGCAAGAGCACGCTCATGAACGTGCTGGGCTGCCTGGATACGCCCACGAGTGGCCGCTACATGCTCAACGGCAAGGACGTGTCGCGCATGGACGACGACGACCTGGCCGTCATCCGCAACGTGGAGATCGGCTTCATCTTCCAGACGTTCCAGCTGCTCCCCCGGGAGACGGCGCTCGCCAACGTGGAGCTGCCGCTGGTGTACCGGGGGATTGGCGCGAAGGAGCGGCGCGAGCGGGCGAAGGCGGCGCTGGACAAGGTGCAGCTCACGCACCGCATGCACCACCGCCCCAACGAGCTGTCGGGCGGTCAGCGCCAGCGCGTGGCCATCGCGCGGGCGCTGGTGTCGGAGCCGTCCATGCTCCTGGCGGACGAGCCCACGGGCAACCTGGACTCGGCCACCGGCGAGGAGATCGTCAAGCTCTTCGAGCAGCTGCACCGCGCGGGGCACACGCTGGTGCTCGTCACGCACGAGCCCAAGCTGGCCGCGCGCTGTCCGCGGGCCATCCGGCTGAGCGACGGGCAGATCGTCGCGGACGGGCCGGGGCCGGAGGTGGCGATGGGCGGGCACGCCGGGGTGTCCCAGGCGGGCACCGCGTGAAGCTCCGGCAGGGCTTCCGCGTGGACGTGCTGGAGGGGGCCCGCATCGCGGTGTTCTCCCTCCAGGCGAACCGGATGCGCACGGTGCTCACGACCCTGGGCATCGGCATCGGCGTGGCCACGCTCCTGGCCATCGTCGGCATCATCCAGGGGCTCAACGCCTCGTTCGAGAAGCAGCTGGCCACGCTGGGGGCGAACACCGTCTTCATCTCCAAGTACCCCTGGATGATCAAGGGGAACTGGTGGATCTACCGCAACCGGAAGAACTTCACGCTGGAGCAGGTGGCGCAGGTGCGCGCCCAGGCGGACTTCATCACCGCCATCTCCCCGACGGTGATGCGCATGTCGGACGTGGGGCACGGCGCGCTCCAGGTCTCCAACGTGCGCATCCAGGGCGCGTGGAGCGACTACCTGACCATTGGCAACTACGACGTGGTCTCCGGCCGGTTCATCACCCGCGCGGACGATGAGGTGAACCGGGCGGTGGTGGTGCTGGGCGCGGACGTGGCCGCGTCGCTCTTCCCCAGCATCAGCCCGCTGGGGCAGACGGTCCGCATCGACGGGCGGCCCTTCCAGGTGGTGGGCACGCTGGGCCGCAAGGGCAAGCTCGTGGCGGAGAACCTGGACATGATCGTGTTCATGCCCTTCAAGACCTTCAACTCGAGCTTCGGCAAGGGGCGGCCCATGCAGATCGCCATCGCGGTGGCGGACGCGGGGCGGATGGCGAAGGTGGAGGACCAGCTCGTGGGCATCATGCGCCGCATCCGCGCGACGCCCCCGGACCGGCCGGACGACTTCAACATCAACCGGACGGACTCGCTCGCGGCGACCTACGAGGAGCTCACCGGCGCGCTCTACGCGGTGGCCACCGGCGTGGGGCTCATCACGCTGCTGGTGGGCGGCATCGGCATCATGAACATCATGCTGGTGTCCGTGCGCGAGCGGACGCGGGAGATCGGCGTGCGGCGGGCGCTGGGCGCGCGGCAGCGCACCATCGTGCTCCAGTTCCTGATGGAGGCCTCCAGCGTGTCCGCGGTGGGCGGCCTCCTGGGGACGGCGGTGGGGCTGGGCACGGCGAAGGTCGTGTCGCTGGTGACGCCGCTGGCGGCGGACGTGCGGCCGAGCACGGTGGTGGGCGGGGTGGTCTTCGCGGCGCTGGTCGGCCTGCTGTTCGGCATCTGGCCGGCCGCGCGGGCGGCGAAGCTGGACCCGGTGGAAGCGCTCCGCTACGAGTAGGCGCGATGCGTGCCTTCCTGGACAACCTGCGGTTGGCGCTGGGCACGTTCCTGGGCAACCCGCTGCGCTCGCTCCTGACGCTGCTGGGCATCGTCATCGGCGTGGCCACGGTCATCACGATGATGGCGCTCATCGAGGGCCTGCGCGAACAGGTGAACAAGAACCTGGGCAGCCTGGGCGCGCACACCTTCGAGGTGACGAAGTGGCCCTCCGGCTTCGGCCGCATCAACTGGGCGAAGTACGCCAAGCGCAAGGACCTGCACGGCGACGACGCGCGCGCCATTCTGGAGGCCTGCCCCTCCGTGGGCTCGGCCACCCCCAAGATGGAGGTGTGGGGCAAGAAGCTGACCACGGCGTTCCGGGAGACGCCTGGCTCGGTGACCATGATCGGCACGGAGCACACGTACCTGGAGACGAGCGGCGTCGTGGTGACGACCGGCCGCTTCTTCAACCAGACGGAGACGCTGGACGGCCGGCCGGTGATGGTCATCGGCGTGGACGTGGCGGACACGCTGTTTCCGGGCTCGAACCCGGTGGGCTCGGAGGTGCGGCTGCAGGGTCGGCCCTTCGTGGTGATTGGTGTCCTGCAGAAGCGCGGCAGCGTCATGGGGATGTCCAGCGAGGACAACCAGGCCCTCATCCCCATGCTCGCGTTCCAGCAGTTCTACGGAAGGAACCGCTCGGTGGAGATCGACATCCAGGCGCGCGACGGGGAGTCGTTCCAGAGGGCGCAGGACGAAGTGGTGAACCTGATGCGCCGCCGCCGTGGCCTCACGCCGCAGGAGGCGAACGACTTCGAGGTGCACACCAACGAGTCCATGACGGCGTCCTTCAACGAGCTGTCCCAGGTCATCGCCTTCGCGGGCGTGGGCGTGTGCCTGCTGTCGCTGGTGGTGGGCGGCATCGGCATCCTGAACATCATGCTGATGTCGGTGACGGAGCGGACGCGGGAGATTGGCATCCGCAAGGCGCTGGGCGCGCGCCGCCGCCGCATCCTGGGCCAGTTCGCCACGGAGGCGGTGATGCTGTCGCTGGTGGGCGGGGTGCTGGGGCTGGGCCTGGGCTTCGGGTGCGTCTTCCTGGGCAAGTGGGTGCTGCTGTTCCCCATGAGCGTGCCCCTGTGGGCCGTGCTGCTGTCGCTGGGCATGAGCTGTGGCGTGGGGCTTGTCTTCGGCATCTACCCGGCGTCGCGCGCGGCGCGGCTGGATCCGGTGGAGGCGATGCGCGCGGAGTAGGGAGCCGGAATGGGTGACGCACTGGCGGAGGCCCGGCGCCGGGCCTCCGGAGACGACCTTGCTTCGCTGCGCCGGCTGGACGCGCTGATGGTGCGCTCGGGCTTCCGGCACGCGGACCGGACGCCCCGCGAGTGGGCGGCGGTGCTGGTGGCGCAGGGCGGCACGCGGACGGCCTCCTCGTATGACGCGCACGAAGCGCTGCGGGCCATCGGCCTGGGGGCGGTGCCCGCGCTGCTGGAGGTGCTGGCGAGGCCCCAGCTGGCGGAGAAGGAGTCCGCGGACGCGGACCTCCGCCTGAACGTGCTCGAGGCGCTGATGGAGGCAGGCCCGCTGCCCCGGTGCGCGGTGCCCGCCGTGTTGGGGCTCTTGTCCCGGCGGAGCGCCCGGGTTCGGCGTCAGGCGCTGCGGGCCCTGGTGTACCTGCGTCCTCGGCCCTCCCGGCTCGCGGTGCGGCTGTTGCTGGAGGCCTGCCAGGACAAGACGCAGTGGCAGGCGCGAGCGACGGCGCTGGACGCGCTGGCGGCGCTGGACGGTCCCGTCCCGGACGACGTGCTGCGCGAGGCGCTGGGGCGGCTGTCGGACGAGAGCCCCTACGTCCGCCGCTCCGCGCTGCGCGTGCTGGGCCGGTGCACGCCGCCTTCCGAGGAGGTCCTCCGCGCGCTGGAGGAGCAGGTGGTGCTGGACGACGAGAGCCGCGTCGTCGTCCTCCAGGTGTTGTCCTGGCTGTCGCCTTCGCGGGCGCTGCCCCTGCTGGACACGACGGCGCGGGGGCTGGTGGGGCTCCTTCCGGATGACCAGGACGGGGCCCGGCTGGGGCTCTTCGCGCTCCACCTGCTCGCGGGGATGGGGGCGGAGGCCCGGCCCGCGGTGGGCCTGCTGCGGCGCGTGGTGACGCATGCCCTGAAGCGGGGACACGGCGACCGCTTCGCCTGGTGCATGCGCGTGCACGCCGAGTCGGTGGCGGACGCCATCGTCCGGAGCACCCCGTTGCCCGTGGAGGCGCGGACCCCGGGGCCGGGCTCGCCGCGGCTGGCCCTGGCG
>JAFADT010000311.1 GCA_023424585.1 Pseudomonadota bacterium | reverse complement strand
GGCTGGAGCCGCTGCTCGCCGGGACGCCGGAGGGGCACGCGGAGCTGTGGGTGGGCAACCCGCCCTACAACGGCACGTCCGCGGTGCTGAAGGACGCGGCCTGCTACGCGCGGCTGCGCGCCCTGGTGCCCCTGGAGATGCCGCCGGGCACGAGCCTCCGGGACGACTTCGCGTTCTTCCTCCTCGTCGCCATGAAGCGGCTGACGGCCCGCCCGGGCGTCCTGGCCTTCATCACGCCCGCGAGCCTGCTGGAGTCGTTCATCTACGCGCCGCTGCGCCACGCGCTGCTGCAGGCGCTCCACCTGCGGGAGGTGGTGGACCTGGGCCCGGGCGTCTTCACGGGGACGCAGGTGCGCACGTGCATCACGGTGTGGACGTCGCGCTCCGGCGCGGACGCGGCCCCGCCCCGCTACGAGCACAAGGGCGTGGGCCAGGCCTTCACGCCCGAGCCTCCCGAGTGGCGGCTGGCCCCCATCGCCCGGGAGGCCGCCGCGCTGGACGCGGACTGGCGGGCGCGCGGCGAGCCGCTCACCACGCTCATCCCGGTGAGCCTGCCCGGGGTGAAGACGCGCTTCGACGAGCTGCTGGTGGACGCGGACCGGGAGCGGCTGCTCGCGCGCCTCCGGGCCTTCTGCGCCGCGACGCAGGACACGCTGGAGGACTTCGCGCGGGAGCACGGCCTGGAGCCCGCGCTGCTGCCCAAGCTGCGCGCGCTGAAGCAGGGGCCGGCGCTGGAGGTGGACGCAAGCCACGTGCGGCCGTTCTTCCGCTATGGCGGCGCGAGGCACCGGGGCGCGCTGCCCGCGGAGGCGAAGGCGTTCTGCTACCTGGACCGGCGGCTGATTCCGCGAGGGGACCACCGGCTGCGCGGTCCGTATGATCCGCACGAGGAGGCGGTGAAGCTCCTGTTCAACGTGCGCGAGCTGCCCCTGTCCGCGGCGCTGCTGGAGGAGCCCGGCTGCGTGCACGACCACCGCCACGCGCGGTTCGCGCCGCTGTACGTGCCCCAGCGGGTGCGGGACGAGGGCCTGGGCATCACCCGGGGCGCCAGGTCCCGCGGGTCCCTGGGCCCGCTGGTGCCGAACCTGTCGCAGCGGGGCCTCGCCTGGGCGCGGGGCCTGGGCGGGCCGGCGGCGGCGTTCCGCGAGGTGATGCGCTTCCTGAACGGGGCGCAGGTGCAGCGGGTCTGGGCGCCCGCCTTCGGGGCGTCGCGGGTGGTGCCGGTGCCGCTGGAGGGCCCGCTGCCGGAGTGATGACTCCCCATCACCCGACGCATGTGGAGGTGGACTTTCTCCAGCGGGGCGCGGGTGCGGCGGGTAGTGTCACCCGCGCTGGGTAACCCCATCCCTGGAGTCTTCGAGACATGACCATCCGTTCCCTGCTGGTTGCCGCCGCCCTCCTCTCCACGCCCGCCCTGGCCCAGGACGCCGGGACGCCGGCCCCCGCGGCGGCGAAGCCCGCCCCCAAGAAGGGCGAGACGGTGAAGGCGACGCTGAAGGACGCCGAGGGCAAGGACGTGGGCGAGGTGACGATGGAGCAGGCGCCCAAGGGCGTGCTGGTGAAGGGCACCCTGACGAACCTGCCCCCGGGCGAGCACGCCTTCCACATCCATGAGACGGGCAAGTGCGAGGCGCCGGAGTTCAAGACGGCGGGCGGCCACTTCAACCCGACGAAGAAGCAGCACGGCGCGCTGTCGCCCAAGGGCCAGCACGCGGGTGACCTGCCGAACCTCTACGTCGGCCAGGACGGCAAGGTGCAGTTCGACGTGTTCGTCGCGGACCTCAAGGTGAAGTCGCTGCTCGACAAGGACGGCTCCGCCGTCATGGTCCACGCCAAGCTGGACGACTACCACACCGACCCCACCGGCGACGCCGGCGGCCGCATCGCCTGCGGCGTGGTGGAGAAGGCGGAGTAGTCACCGCGGCACGGCCGATGCCTGCGCAGCAGGCATCGGCCCGCGGCGGCCCGCCCTGGCTACACGTAGCCGAACCGCCGCCTCGCGAACCACTCCGCGCCCAGCAGCGCGATGAGCGCCACCAGGTAGTACCAGCGGTCCCACAGCGGCTGGTCCTTCGCGCGCCCCACCTCCACCACCGGCGGATCCAACAGCGGCACGTCCGGCATCCCGTCCCGCGGCAGCTTGAACGCCTTGCCCTCCGTGACGCTGGCGATCTGCGCCATCAGCTCCGGCCGCACCGACGCGTCCGACAGCTCCGGGCCCACCGCGCGCACCGCCACCGCGTCCTCGCCCTTGCCCAGGTCCGTCTCGCCCTTCTTCGCGGACGCGAGCAGCTTGTACGGCCCCGGCGCCGGCGGCGCGAACTCCAGCCGCACCACGCCGTCCGCCCCCGTCGCGCCCGTCTGCACCGCCACCGGCTTCTGCGTCGCCACGGAGAACAGCTCCACCCGCACCTGCGCGCCCTCCGCCGGCTGGTAGTCCGCCATCCGCGCCTGCACCACCACGCCCACCGGCCGCCCCGGCTCCACCGACGGCGGATCCGCCGTCACCTTCAGCGTCGTCAGGTCCGGGTCCCGCACCAGCCACCGGAGCGCGTTGCCCCAGAACCGGTCATACGCGCGGCTCGGTGAACCGTCCCGGTGCGCCGTGAACGCCCACGACCACGTCGCGTCCGTCGCCACCACCATCGCCCGCCCCCGCCCGTAGTCCCACACCGACACGAGCGGCGCGTTCTTCCCGTCCACCGTCATGAACGGATGGTCCATCAGCACCGTCGCGCCCGGCCGCGCCCGCGTCAGGTTCGCGCCCGGGATGGGCGCGAGCTCGCCCCACGCGCCCTCCGTGCTCGCCGCGCCCGTGCCAATGGACGTCACCGGATGCCGCAGGCCCTCCGGCGTGAGGCGCGGCTTGAACGGCTCCGCGCTCGCCGGGCCCGCGGCCTCCACCGGCAACGCCTCCATCAGCGTGGGCATCGCCGCGCGGCCCTCGCCCAGCACGCTGTCGCCGCCGATCAGCACGAACGCGCCGCCCTCGTGGACATAGCGCTCCAGGTTGCGCTCGTACTCCGCGATGGACAGCGACGGATCCGAGTAGCCGAAGTTCTGGAAGATGACGACGTCGAACGTGTGCAGCTTCGTGTCGAAGATCTCCTCCATGGGGAACGGGATGAGCGACAGCTCCCGCTCGTTCGACACGCCCGGGTCGTCCGACAGCGTGCGCAGGATGTAGAACGACACCAGGTCCACGTTCGCGTCCTGCTTGAGCAGCCCGCGCAGGAAGCGCTCGTCCCACGACGGCCGGCCCACCACCAGCAGCACGCGCACGCGGTCGCGGATGACCTTCAGCGTGAACGAGCGGCTGTTGTTGTCGCTCACCGCCTCGTCCGGGAAGGTGGGCACCGTCACCGTGTAGACGAACCGCCCCGTCTGGTCCGGCGTGAAGGTGAAGGACACCGGCTTCACGTCGTCGCCCGTGGTCATCTTCACCAGCTTGCTCGCCACCGTCTTGCCCTCCTGGCTCAAGACGACGGGGATGTCCTGCCCGGAGAACCCGCGGCCGTGGATCTCCACCTCCACCGTCAGCGAGTTGCGCACGAAGGCGAAGTCATCCACCTTCAGCCCCTCCACCGACAGGTCCTTCAGCGCCTCCTGGCCCACCAGGAACGTGGACACCGGCACGCCCAGGTCCGTGAGCGCGGCCCGCGCGCGCCCCACCGCGCCGGCCTTCAGC
>JAFADT010000208.1 GCA_023424585.1 Pseudomonadota bacterium | reverse complement strand
TGTCGCTCCCATAGCCGTCCTCGTCGCGATCGACGTACCACAGACGTGGGCCGATGATGCTCGGGTCGGAGTCATTGCAGTCGGTGCCTCCACTGGCAGGGGAGGCAAACCCGTCCCCGTCCGCATCCATGGCCAACAGTGTGAGGTGGGCTTGCTTGAACTGCCACTTGCTGAGGGACATGCCGAATTCGTTACGCGTGACAGACGCCGTGTCGCAGCTCTGTTCGAAGGCAAGCACTTGGATCTGGGGGGCATCGCTCCAGGCTTCTGACAACAATACAGCCACGTGGTTCGTGGACCCCTGACCTGCGTTCGGAGGAGGCCTCAGTTCCAAGGGAGACACGGTTCGTGTTGCGTCTGCCGTCCTGAGCTCCACGCGAATGCAGCCAGGACTGAAGCCCTCGGTTTGAATGGTCAAATCCAGTCCACGGTCGCACGCGCTCGGATCCACTCGCAGGACACCGTCCAATGTCTGCGGCTCGTTCCCTTCACAGAACCGTTCCACGATGAACTGGTCTGTCTCGGGAACGGAGCATCCGATTCCCAGGCCCCCCAAGGCGATGGCCGTCGTGAGCCAGCGTTTCATTGCCTACCCGCCAACGCAGAGGACTCACCGCTGAGGAGGTACGTCGTGACCGCGCCAGCCGCCGCAGCCAGCGCCGTGCCGAACAGCACGTTCGCCACGACCGCTTGGCCCCGCGCGTCGTCCAGGTGGCCGCTGATGTCCGCGGACAGGTCCGCTTCGCGCGCGGAGTTCACGTTGCCGCGCGACTGGAGCCCGAAGACAGAACCCACGCCCCCGGCCAGCACCCCCGTCCCCAGCAACACCCACGACACCGTTGGCACCCGGCGCATCCCCCACTCACGGGCATCCGCCTTCAAATCCACGCCTGGCTCAGGGGCAGGTGCCGCCGAGACCTGGGGCTGGCTCAACGCTGCCGGAGTCTCCACTGCTGGAGGCCGCACCGGCGCGTCCGAAGACTTGGCCTGCGCCTCATGCTCCTGCCGCACTGCGCTCCGCACCGACTCGAAGTCCGCCTCCACCTTGGGCGACACCTTGGCCGGTAACCGGGCATCTTGCGCCAGCAGCAGCCCCGCTCGGAACGACGCCAGCGCCTCGTCGCGGCGCCCCATGTCCGCCAGAACGACCCCCTCGTAGATGGCTGCCGCGCTGCGCTCCTCGTCGGAGCGGGCCAGGCGTCGCGCACGGGTCACCGCCGCCAGGGCCTGCTCGGACTCCAGGTCCTCGTAGAGCCGGGCCGTCTCCGCCATCGCCGCGTCGAAGTACGTACCCGCTGGCCGCGACGCCGCCTGCTCCGCCCCTGCTGCCTGCCCGAAGGCCGGACCCACCCCCCCGAGCACCCAGCAGCCGAGCAGCCCGCCGAGCAACCGGAAAGGGGGACATCCATGAAGAGTTTTCATGGAAACCCACTCTAGCCGCTCCCTGTCCCCTCTCGAACCGTTCAACCCGGGCAGGCGACCAGCCAACACCCCCGAGGGACCGGGCGGCCACGCGCCCGTGGACGCGACGCGGCGCCGCCGCTAGGGTGCGCGGCTTCATGGATCGCCCCACCGTGTTGCCCACCGCTCTCGAGGTCCAGGTCAAGGCCCGGCCACTCCCGCGCCACGTGGGCATCATCATGGACGGCAACGGCCGCTGGGCGGAGCTCCGGGGCCAGCCCCGGCTGGAGGGCCACCGCGAGGGCAGCGTGAGCGTCCGGGAGGTCACCCGCACCGCCCGCCGCCTGGGCGTCCAGGCCCTCACCCTCTACGCCTTCTCCTCCCAGAACTGGGCCCGCCCGCCGGAAGAGGTCGCCGGGCTGATGGACCTCCTGCGCGAGTACCTGGAGTCCGAGCGCGGCGAGATCCTCGACAACGGCATCCGCCTCAACGCCATCGGCGAGGTGGACAAGCTGCCGCGCTACGTCCGCGAGCCCCTGGAGCGCCTGCGGGCCGACTCCGCCCACAACACGGGCATGGTGCTCACCCTGGCGCTCTCCTACGGCGGCCGCGAGGAGCTGCTGCGCGCCGCGCGCGACCTGGCCGGGGCCGCCGCCCGCGGCGAGCTGGACCCCGCGCACCTGGACGCCAACGACCTGGAGTCGCGGCTGTGGACCGCCGGGCTGCCGCCGGTGGACCTCATCGTGCGCACCAGCGGCGAGCAGCGCATCTCCAACTTCCTGCTCTGGCAACTGGCGTACGCCGAGCTGTGCTTCACCGACGCCCTGTGGCCTGACTTCCGCACCGAGGAGTTCCTGCGCTGCCTGTCGCAGTACCAGGGCCGCGAGAGGCGCTTCGGTCTGACGTCCGCCCAGGTCAACCGGGACGACACCCCCCAGCGGGCCAAGGCGTGAACGAGAAGAACAAGAACCTCCTCATCCGCGTTGTCACCGGCGTCACCCTCCTGCCGCTGGTGCTCCTGCTCCTGTTCCTCGGCGGGTACTACAGCGCCATCCTCCTGGGCGGCGCCGCCGCGGTCTGCGCCGGGGAGTACTACTTCATCACGCAGAAGCGCCTGGGCGCCGCCGCCTGGGTGGGCATGGCCTTCGCCTTCGTGATGCCGCTGCTGCCGCTGCGGGACGCCGCGCGCACGGGCGAGACGGCCTTCTGGCTGACGTCCGTCTTCTTCTTCTTCGCGTGGATCTACAACCTGTTCCGGGGCTCGCTCGCGGAGGCGCCCGGCCGGGCCGCGCACCTCGTCACGGGCTTCCTCTACGGCTCCATCGGCCTCACCGCGCTGTCCGCGCTGCGCCTGCTCCCCGGGGAGGGGCACGCCTGGGTCATCTGCGCGCTCACCATCACCTGGGCCAACGACACGCTGGCGTACTTCGCCGGCCGCTTCCTCGGGAAGCACAAGCTCTACCCCGCGGTGAGCCCGAACAAGACGTGGGAGGGCTTCTTCGGCGGCATGGTGGGCTCCGTGCTGGGCATGTTCATCGCGAAGCTCGGCTTCTTCCCCCTCTTCACCGTGTGGGACTGTGTGCTGCTGGGCATCGCCGGTGGCCTGCTGGGCCCCGTGGGCGACCTGTGCGAGTCCATGCTCAAGCGGGCCTACGGCGTGAAGGACTCCGGGAGGCTCATTCCCGGCCACGGCGGCGTGCTGGATCGCATCGACGCGCTCATCTTCAACGCGCCGCTGGTGTTCGTCTATGTGCAGTTCGTGAGGCACCTGCTGCCGTAAGTGCCTGATTTCGCGCCTGCTCGCCCGCCTTGCGCCTCGCGTTGTGCGTTGTCCGTCCCGGGGGGCGCGATTACTCTTCCGCCCATGCTCCAGAACCTCGGGTTCTTCATCCTCCTCTTGGGCGTGCTCGTCACGGTGCATGAGCTTGGCCACTTCCTCGTGGCCAAGGCCTGCGGGGTGAAGGTCCTCAAGTTCTCCATCGGCTTCGGGCCCAAGCTCATCGGCTTCACCAAGGGCGAGACGGAGTACCAGGTGGCGCTGCTGCCCCTGGGCGGCTTCGTGAAGATGGCCGGCGACCTGCCCCACGAGGAGCTCCCGCCGGAAGAGGCGGCCCGGGGCTTCCTGGCGCAGCCGCCCTGGAAGCGCGGCCTGATTGTCCTGGCGGGCCCGGCCTTCAACCTGCTGTTCCCCATCCTCGTCTACTTCTTCGTCTTCCTGGGGCCCCAGGAGACGCTGTCCACGCGCGTGGGCATGGTGTCGCCGGACATGGCCGCCGCCGCGGCGGACATCCGCCCCGGGGACCGCATCCTGTCCGTGGAGGGCGAGCCGGTCCGCACCTTCGACGACATGCGCGACGCGTTCGTCGGCAAGTTCGACCGCCCCGTCCCCATCACCCTGGAGCGAGACGGGCAGCAGCGCGTGGTGGAGGTGACGCCGGAGAAGAGCTCGGAGGTGTCCCCGGTGGACACCGTCGAGCGCGGGATGATTGGCGTGAGCCCCTACCCGCAGCCGCCGGTGGTGGGCGTGCCGGCCACGTCCCCCGCGGCCGCCGCGGGCCTCAAGACCTTCGACCGCGTGCTGTCCGTCAACGGCGTGCACGTGCAGGACGAGGCGGCCCTCTACCGGGAGGTGGCCAAGGTGCCGGAGGGCACCCCCATGGCGCTGAGCGTGGCGCGCCTGGCCCCCGTGGACGTGGGCGCCGTGACGGGCCGGCTCCCGGAGGTGGTGAAGGTGTCCCTGCCGCGGCAGCCCGGCGAGGGCGCGGCGGCGCTGGGCGCGGAGGCCGTGGACCTCTACGTGGCGAGCGTGGCCTCGGGCAGCGCGGCGGAGGCTGCGGGCATCGCGCCGGGCGACCGCATCGTCGCCATCAACGGCATGCCGCTGAAGTCCTTCAACAAGCTCTCGACGGTGCTCAACGGCCTCCAGACAGAGCCCTTCACGCTCACCTGGCGCGGGGCGCGGGGCGAGCGCACGGAGAAGCTGGCGCAGGCGCCGCTCAAGACGCGCGACGACTACGGCCAGACGAGCGCGCCGGTGGTGCTGGGCGTGCGCGCGTGGTCCTACAGCAGCGCGGACCTGCCCCCGGTGGAGAAGGTGACCATCGACCTGGGCCCGGCCGCCGCCTTCAAGGAGGCCGTGCTCATCGTCCCGAAGATCGTGGGACAGATGGTGCAGGTGCTGGGCGGGCTGTTCGTGGGCAAGGTGTCGCCCAGCACGATTGGTGGCCCCATCATGATGTACCAGCTGGCCGCCAAGAGCGCCGAGCAGGGCCTGGACAGCTTCCTCAACCTGATGGCCATCATCTCCATCAACCTGGGCGTGATGAACCTCCTGCCCATCCCGGTGCTGGACGGCTTCCACCTGCTGTCCGCGGCCTGGGAGGGCGTCCGCCGCCGCCCCATCCCCGTGCGCGTGCGCGAGGTGGCGAACATGGTGGGCCTGGCGCTGCTCATCCTGCTCATGCTGCTGGCCGTGACCAACGACGTGACCCGCTAGCGAGGTGATGATGCCTGGACGGACCGCGCTCCTGCTCCTGGGGATGGGCCTGTGCGCTGGCTGCGCGTCGCGCGCGGCGAAGCCCCAGCCGCCGGAGACCGCCTCCGGCGACGAGGGCAGGGTCACGCGCCGCGAGAAGATGCCGCGCAACTACCTGGGCGAGGGCCTCGCGTCCTTCTACGGCCCCGGCCTCCACGGCCGGCGCACCGCCAGCGGGGAGAAGTTCAACCAGAACGCCTTCACCGCCGCGCACCGCACGGCGCGCTTCGGGTCGTGCGTGAAGGTGATGAACATGGAGAACGGCCGCCAGGTGGAGGTGCGCGTCAACGACCGCGGCCCCTTCGTGGATGGCCGCATCATCGACGTGTCGAAGGCCGCGGCGAAGGCGCTGGGCATGCTGGACAAGGGCCTGGCGCGCGTGCGGCTGTACCGGTGCGGCAGCGACCGCGTGTCGCAGGTGCCGGTGGACTTCTGGGCCGCTCCGGCCTGAGTGCCTTGAAACGAAAGAAGGGATGTCGCCTGTGTTGCTCGCGCTGGACACCTCCACGCTGACGCTGTCGCTTGCCCTGGTGGAACGCCAGGGGGACGCCGTGCGCGCCGTGGAGCACGTGGTGGTGCCTCCGCCGGACAAGCAGAGCGAGCTCCTCCCCGGCGTCGTCGGGGAGCTGCTCCAGCGCCACGGGCTGACGCTGAAGGACCTGGAGGGGCTCGCGGTGGGCCTGGGGCCGGGGTCCTTCACCGGCCTGCGCATCGGCCTGGCCACGGTGAAGGCGCTGGCGTACGCCACGGGCCTCAAGGTGGCCGGCGCGTCCTCCCTGGCGGCGGTGGCGCTGGAGGGGCCGGAGGGCGTGCCGCTGTTCTGCCTCGCCGTGGCGCGCAAGGATGACCTCTACCTGGGCGCCTACCGCCGCGTGGGCCACGCCGTGGAGGCGCTGGCGCCGGAGACGGCCATGTCGCCGGAGGAGGTGGCGCAGCGCATGGCCGCCGAACCGGCGGCGGTGGCGCTGGGGCCGGCGCTCGCGGACTACCGCCAGGCGCTGGAGAAGCACGGCGTCGCGCCGCACCGGCTGTTGTCCGGCCCGTCCTTCCCGTCCGCGGTGGAGGTGGGGCGGCTGGCGAAGCTGCCGGAGGCGTACTCCCAGGAGGCGCTGTTCGCCCTGGAGCCGCACTACGTCCGCGCCTCCGAGCCGGAGCGCAACCCGAAGTTCCCCCCGCTGCCGGGCCCCGCGCCCACGGCGCGGCTGAAGGAAGACTGACGTCTCCGCCTGGAGGGCGCCTCGCCGTGCTCGCGCGGGCGGGGGCGCTGACGTAAAGGAGCCCCGCATGAGAGAGAACCTTCGGATTGGCGTGGTGGGCGCCACGGGCGTGGTGGGCCGCGAGGTGCTGGCGAACCTGTACGCGCGCGACGTGCCGGTGGAGCAGGTGCAGGCCTTCGGCTCGGAGCGCTCCAACGGCCTGGAGGTGGAGTACGGCGAGGACACGCTGGAGGTGGAGCGGGCCTCGGCGGACGCCTTCCGGGGCCTCCATGTCGTGCTGCTGGCCACGCCGGCGGAAGCCTCCCGCACGCTGGCCCCGGCCGCCCAGGCCGCGGGCGCGTGGGTGGTGGACGCGAGCAGCGCCTTCCGGAGCGACGGCAACGTGCCGCTCATCCTCCCGGGCTTCAACACGGAGGCCCTGGGCCCGGGCTTCAGCTTCAAGGGCCGGGTGGTGAGCCTGCCGGGCGTCGTCACCAGCGCCACCGTCCACCTGGTGGAGCCGCTGCGCCGCGCGTTCGGCGTGGTGCGCGCGCAGGTGACGGCGCTGATGGGGGCCTCCAGCGCGGGCGTGCGCGGCATCGCGGAGCTGGAGAAGCAGACCGCGGACCTCCTCTCCGGCCGCGAGCCGGAGCCGCAGGCCTTCCCGCACCGCGTGGGCTTCAACCTGGTGCCCCAGGTGGGCGGCTTCATGGTGAACAGCCCCTGGACGGAGGAGGAGGGCGGCTGGACGCTGGAGGCCGCGCGCCTGTTCTCCGCCCTGGGGGAGACGCCCGTGCTGGCCGGCACCGCCGTGCAGGTGCCCACCTTCCACGGCCATGGCCTCACCGTGAACGTGCAGCTGAAGAAGCCGGGGCCCGTGGAGCAGGTGCGCGCCGCCCTGAAGACGTCCCCGTCCCTCAAGGTGCTGGACACCCCCGGCGAGCGCGTCTACCCCATGCCCATGCTGGTGATGAGCGACCCGGCCGTCCAGGTGGGCAGGGTGCGCGCCTTCCCCCAGGCTCCGGAGTGGGTGACGCTCTTCGCGTCCGTGGACAACGCCGGCCGGGCCGCCTCCCACCTGGTGGACGCGGGCCTCAAGCTGGCGGAACGCCCCGCCTGACAATTTGGCAAAGCCCCCGGGGGCACCTTGCCTGTTTGGCGCGCGAACCCGGGATTTTCCTTGGGGGGCAGGGCGTCCGGACGGGCCTTGAGGGTGGCCCCGCCCTTGCTAGCCTCTGGCCCATCCATGCGCCTTCCATTCATTGGCCTCCTGCTCTTCGCGTCCACGGCCGTGGCCCAGACGGGGCCCGCGGTGACGTTCACGAGCTCGACCACCAGCACCACGGGGCTCACCATCACCGTGCCCCAGGGTGAGTGTGGCACGCAGCGCCGCTTCAACTGGTCGCGCACGGCGACCCCCCCGTGTGATGACGCGCTCTACATCTTCGCCACCACGGGGAGCTGTGGGGTGAAGCCCGCCGCCACGGACCTGACCCTGCAGACGCTGGGCACGTCCAGCTCGACGACGAGCGGCACCGTGAGCTTCAGCGTGTCGCAGCTGCTCGCCGCGCGCGGCAACGGCGCGGACGCGGGCACCGTGACGACGTGCGACAGCCAGACGACGGAGATCTCCTTCAACCTCTGCGCGTCCTCGCGGCGGCTGGGCGGCGCGCTTGGCACCGAGTGCCTGGAGACCTACTCCAACGTGGGCACCCCCGCCTACGTGGTGAAGTACGACCCCGTCAAACCTGCGGCGCCGACCATCGCCAAGGTCATCGCCCGGGACGCGGCGCTGTCGGTGCAGGTGGACGGCGCGGAGGATGACTCCACCGTCGTGGTGGTGGCGGCGATGGTAGGCACGGCGGGCAGCGACGCCGGCACGGACACCGACGCCGGCACGGACACCGACGCCGGCACGGAGGCGGACGGTGGGACGGACGTGGATGCCGGGACGGACGTGGACGCGGGGACGGAGGGCGGGCAGGGGCTGGTGGGGCCGCTGGCGCTGGAGGGCACCACGGGGCCGGTGACGCGCGTCACCAAGGCGGCCGGCGAGGGCAACGTCGTCGTCAGCGGCCTCACGAATGGCGTGACGTACCGGCTCGAGGCGACCATCATCGACGCCGCGGGCAACGAGAGCGACGCGTCCGCCCCGGTGGATGCGATGCCCGTGAAGAGCAATGGCTTGTTCGACGCGTATAAGGATGCTGGCGGCGAGGAGCGCGGCGGGTGCGCCGCGGCCGGTGGCGGCATCGCGGGTGGCGCGGTGCTGGCCGCGCTGGGCCTCTGGCTGTCGTCTCGGAGGAAGGTGTCATGAGCAGCAGGGCTGTGGGCCTGGGAGTCGCGGCGCTTCTCTTGGCGGTACCGGCGGTGGCGCAGGAGCTGAACATCCCCACGCGCTCCCCGCGCACGGGCGCGGTCATCTTCCGCGGTGGCGGCTACAAGCCGCGCATCGACTCCGAGAAGGTCTTCCAGGAGAACGGCAGGACGCCGTACAAGGACACCTTCGATGACGCGACGCTGCTGCTCATCGAGGGGGAGCTCCAGCGCTTCTTCTACCAGGGCATCGGCACGGCGGGCCTGGGCCTGGGGTTGGGCTACGCGGAGAAGTACGTGGACGCGAAGCTGGAGGACGGCTCGGTGTCGGCCGACAAGGCGGCGCTGAAGGTGCTGCCCATCCAGCTCAACGCCTTCTACAAGTTCGACTACGCGGCCTTCCGCTGGGGCATCCCGCTGGTGCCGTACGCCAAGCTGGGGCTCATCTACAGCCCGTGGTGGATGACCACGGGCAGCGCCACGGAGATGGTGGACGGCGTCAAGGCCAGCGGCGGCAAGTGGGGCTGGGCGGGCACCGCGGGCGTGTCGTTCCTCCTGGACGTGCTGGAGCCGCGCTTCGCGCGCGACTTCGACTCGGACCTGGGCGTGAACCACTCGTACCTCTTCGCCGAGTACACCCACGCGGACGTGAACAACTTCGGCGGAAAGGGCCTGAACCTGGGCAGCCGGCGCTGGATGTTCGGGCTGGCGTTGGACTACTAACCGAAAGGCCCATGGCCTCCCGACCCCACGCGCTCCCGTCCCCGCTTCGCCTCCTCCTCCTGCTGGCCGTCGTGGGTCTGGAGGCCACCGGCTGCCGGGGCGTGAGGCCGGACCTGGGGCCGGAGCGCACGCTGGAGGCGGGGGTGCCGGAGGCCTTCGGCACCACCTCGGCGAAGGCGCCCTCCGTCACCTGGGACTTCGGGGATGGCACGGCGCCCCAGACGGCGCCGGGCGTGAAGCACGCGTGGGCCACCGCCGGCCGCTACACGGTGCGGGCGCTGGACGGGGAGAAGGAGCTGGCCCGGGTGGTGCTCACCGTGGTGCCGCGCCCGGTCTTGCGCGCGGTGCCCGCGGACGCGCAGACGGTGCTGTGGGTGCCCCGCCTGCGCGGCAACGTGGAAGGGCTGGTGGACTTCTACGAGCGGCTGGTGAGCGAGGCCAACGCGAGCCGCACGCTGGCGGACACGCCGCTCGTCCCGCTGCTCCTGCGCGGCCTGGCGACAGGCCCCTCGGAGGTGGACCCCGAGGAGGGCTTCGGCTTCTTCATCCTGCCGGACTTCGACGGCGTGGTGGCGCTGCTGGGCGTGACGGACTCGCGGGCGGCGCTCGCGGCCGTGGCGCGCGAGCTGCGCGACGCCGGCCACCGGGTGCTGCCCCGCGAGGACGGCAGCGCGCGCGTGGATCCGGTGGACGGCGGCCGCTCCATGCTGCTGTTCGCGGACCGGGGCTACGTGTACCTCGCGGTGCCGGACTCGCCGGCCGAGCCGGAGCCCGGGGAGACGGTGAAGGCGCTGGCGGTGGAGGAGGCTCCGGACGTGGAGCTCGTGCGCCGCCGGGTGGAGGCGCTGTCCGGGCCGGGCTTCTCCGAGAACGCGCTCCTGGGGGAGCTGCGCGGCAAGGTGCGCGACGGCAGCGTGCTCCTCTTCTCCGCGCCGCCGGTGCCGGAGGCGGAGAAGGACGACATGCCGGTGCGCGGCTTCTTCGGCGCGCTCGCGGTGCAGGCGGACCAGGCGGAGCTGGACGGCTTCCTGTCCTCGTCCCGGCCGCTGCTGGGGGGCACGCCGGGGCCGGCCTCGCGGCTGTTGGGGCGCGCGGCGGTGGGGCCGGTGGCGGCGGCGCAGCTGTCGGTGCCCCCGGAGGAGCTGGCGCGGCTGGTGTTCGGCTCGCCCGATTCACCCCGGCGGCAGCGGACGCTGGAGCGCTGGCGCACGCAGGGGCTGGACGCGGAGCCCCTCCTGAAGGCGCTGCGCGGCGACGTGGCCATGCTCGTCTACTTCGACGCGGCGGCCTTCTTCCAGAGCTTCATCCGGGACCAGCGCCCCGCGCCCAAGGGCACGGTGGTGATGGAGGCGGGCCTCGCGTCCGTGCAGCCGGTGCTCCAGCTCATCCAGAAGCAGCTGCAGGACAACGGGCTCGCCTTCCAGAAGGAGGCGCAGGGCAGCACCACGCGCTTGCGCACGCGGCTGCTGGAGCAGCCGGTGTCGCTCACGCTCACCCCGGAGCGCGCCACGCTGGAGGCCGGCGAGGTGCTCACCGGCCGCGACTCGGGTGACGTGGGCGCGACGCTGCGCACGCGCTTCGGCGCGGAGGCGTTCGGCCCGGGCCACCTGTCGCTGATGGTGGACATGGGGCGGCTCAGGGCGGACCTCGCCGGCGCGCGCGCGGTGCCGGGCGTGGGCGCGGCGCAGCTCCTGGCGAGCCAGGTCTTCGTGACGGCGCTCCTGGAGCGGCTCACCCCGTTCGAATACGGGTTCCTCGACTTCGCCCCCGTGGAGGGCGGCGGCCGGCTCCAGGGCCGCGTCGTGC
>JAFADT010000195.1 GCA_023424585.1 Pseudomonadota bacterium | reverse complement strand
GTCGCGCGTCACGCGCACCTCCAGCGTGCGCGACGGCGTCAGCTTCAGGCGCAGGGGCTGCGAGTCCGCCTCCACCTGCTGCGCCACCGCGGGCTGGAAGCCCTCCGCGTCCGCCAGCACGTAGAAGGGGCCCTCGCCCAGGCCGGACAACGTGAAGGCCCCGCCCGCGCCCGCCACGGCCTCGAAGGGCAGCGGCACCTTGCGCGACACCGCGCGCACGCGCGCCCCGGGCTTCGCGTGGCCGGAGTCATCCACCACCGTGCCGGTGATGCTCCGCAGCGGCGGCAGGTACAGCTCCACCGCCTCTCCCGGCGCGGCCCGGTCCTTGAGCGCCACGCCCAGCCCCTCCGAGCGCGCCCAGACGGTGAAGGACACCCCCGCCAGGTGCTCGAAGCGGAACTTCCCTTCCGCGTCCGTGCGCACCGTGGCGCGCGCCGTGAGGAAGCCCTGCTGCTGGTCGAAGAAGGCCCGCGTGTGCAGCGCCGTCTCGTGCGCGGCGCAGGCCAGCAGCGCCAGGCCGCACTCGTCGCACCGCACGTCCGCCAGCGTCCGCTCCGCCGACGCCGCGAGCGACACCTCCGCGTCCGGCACCGGCCGGCCATTGCCGTCCAGCACGCGCCCGGTGAGCGTCAGCCCCTCCTGCGCCCCGGACGACACCGCCACCGGGTTGAACGCGGGCATCCCCTGGCGGATGGAGCTCGCGGAGACGGGCGACACCGGGCGCGCGGCCGGAGCGCCCCACCGGGGCCCCAGCACGATGGCGGCGAGCGCCAGCACGGCGGCCGCCGCGATGAAGACCCATTTGCGCATGTGTACGCGGCCGGGACCTTACTCCCAGGCCGGCCCCCCAACGACGGTTTCCCCCGGGAAATTCCAGAGCGTCCTGTTGAGGACGTCCCGGGGGCCGGTGGAGCCGGTTCCCCGCTCAGTCCTCCGCGAACGGCTGGATGGCCTGCGCCACCGCCAGCTCCTGCCGGGCCTCGCTCAGCTCCGAGTTGGTGGCGCGCAGCCGGTCGCTCAGCACCTGCACGAAGCTCCAGAGCATCTTCACCGCCAGGATGGCCTCGCGCTTCATCAGCCCCATCAGGTCGGAGCGGGCGATGACCATGGTCCGCGTGGGCTCCGTGGCGCGCACAGTGGCGGAGCGGGGCGCGTTGTCGATGAGGCCCATCTCGCCGAAGTGCCCGCCCGAGCGCAGCTCCGCGATCTCCACGCCGTTCTTCTCGATGGCCACCCGGCCCCGGATGACGACGAAGAGCTCCTCGCCGGGCTGCCCCTCCACGACAATCTCCCGGCCCGCCGGGTAGGTGCGCGTGGTGGCGATGGACAGCACCGCCGTCTGTTCCTTGTAGGTGAGGTGGCGGAAGAGCGGGATCTTCCGCAGCGCCTCCATGCGCGACTGCGCCTCGCTCGTCTCCTCGCTGGCGAGCGCTGCGCTGTCGCCGGCCACCTTCACCACCACGGCGGTGATGTTGTCCTTGCCGCCGCGCTCGTTGGCCATCTCCACGAGCTTGCGCGGCAGGTCCCCGGGCTGGAGCCCCGCGACCAGGGGGAGGATCTCCTCGTCCTCGATGTAGCCGTGCAGGCCGTCCGAGCAGAGGAGGAACACGTCGCCGGGCATCAGGTCCACGATGAGCGTGTCGACCTGGACGGACTCCTGGATGCCCACCGCGCGGGTGATGACGTTGCGGTACTGCGAGGTGGCGGCCTGCTCCTTGGTGATGGTGCCGGCCTTGAGCTGCGCGGCGACCAGCGTGTGGTCCTCGGTGAGGCGGTGGCACTGCCCGTGCCGCACCAGGTACACGCGGCTGTCGCCCACGTGGCCGATGACGCCCTTGTTGCCGCCCACGGCCAGGCACACGAACGTGGTGCCCATGCCGCGCTTGGAGGCGTCCGTCATCGCCGTGCGGTAGATGTCCGCGCACGCGCGCTGCACCGCCACCTCCACCAGCGCGGCGGCGGCGGAGCGGCTGTCCGCCGTGGGGTTCTGCGCCAGGTCCTTGAGCAGGTGCCGGTTGGCCGCGATGTGCTGCTTGACGACCTCCGTGGCCCGCGCGCTGGCGACCTCACCCGCCGCGTGTCCGCCCATGCCATCGGCGACCATGAACAGGCCGAGCGACGCGTCCACCATCATCGCGTCTTCGTTGTGTTGCCGTTTCCGGCCGACATCGGTCAGCCCGAAGGCTTCTGTGGTCAAGGCCACCGCGAACGCTCCCATCCGTGCCTAGAGGGTGACTCCGCACGTTACGCAGTCCGCCGAAGACGTGGCAAGGCTTCAGGGTTGCAGGCGTACCGCCAGCAGGCGCATGAAGCCGCCCGCCGTGTAGAAGCTGACCTCCACCTGGCCGAAGCGCAGCCGCACCCCGTCCTCCACCGGCACGGGCTTGCGCGCCAACAGCCGGCCCCCGGCCACGTACGAGCCGTTCTTCGAGCCCGCATCCGTCAGCAGAAAACCGGTATCCCCCGCGTCCCGCGAAAACCACGCGTGAAAACGGGACACACTGCCGTCATCCAGGACGATGTCGTTGTTGCCGGTGCGCCCCACGGTGATGCCCCGGCCGAAGGCGTTGCCCTGGGACTTGAGCACCGGGAAGACGACGGGCTCGTCCTGGCCCAGCGTGGGAGGGCCCGCGTGGGTCACCGTGCGCACCGGGTACTCCTCCAGCTCGGAGGGAGGCCCCCCGCCCAGGGGCGGCGTGAAGAGGAGGAGCGCCGGCGGGAGTCCCCGTTCGAACTCCTCGCGGTTGCGCAGGTAGCGCGCGACGTGGGCACTGAGCAGCTCGGCCATGGGCGTGGAAGCGGCGCCCTACCCGCACCGGCAGGCGGGGCCGCTCTCGCTCATGGAGTGTACCGCGCCGCTACCGCCAATCCGCGAAAAATCCGACGTTCACGCCACCCACGAAGTCGCGCGCGAGGCTGCGGTTCTTCAGCCCGAAGGGCTCCGCGTAGTTCACGGCCACGCCCACGCCCACATCGCGCGGCAGCTGGTAGCCAAGCTGGAAGCGGCCCTGGACGGTGCCCGCGACGCGGCGGTCCGGCGGCTGGGTGGTGAAGTGGGCGCCATAGAAGGTGGGCCCGGCCGTCACCTGGAAGCCCCAGTGGATCTTGCCCGGCAGGTGGTTGCGGTAGCCGAAGCCCGCCTGGAGGGTGTGCTCGTAGTAGGACGTCACGGGCAGGTCGAGGTTCACGCGAGACAGCGCGGTGTCGGGCAACGACGCCGCCCACCCCACTCCCCCGTCCAGGATGGCGATCCACGCGTCCTTGCGATCCTGGAAGAGGGTGAGCTCCCACTGGAGGTGCAGGTTGGGGATGATCGCGCCGTTGTTGAACTGCGCGCCCAGGAAGATGCCCCGGGGCAGCCAGGCGGGCGTGGGCGACACGTGGCCCCGCAGGTCGGTGGCGTCGCGCGACAACTGCGCGCGGGCGGAGGTGGAGACCAGGGCGAGGCAGACGACCAGCAGGGCGCGAGCGAGGCGGAGCATGTCGCCCTATCCACCGTGGCAGCGCGCACTTGTCAACGAAGTGTTCCGTTGGCTATGACACGCCACGTCCTCCTGTCCGTCACGGGAGGGTCACCAGGAGCGGAACACCGAATGCCAGTCGTCACGGTCCGGGCCAGCAGCAAGCAGGGTCCGGCGCAGCTCGACACGCTGGTCCGCAAGGCCACGCAGAAGGCCTCGGGGCTCCTGGAGGAGAACGACCGGGTGCTGGTCGTCTACGGCGAGGGGCGCGCCAACCTGTACTACGAGGGTGCGCCCCGCCCGCGCCCCGTGTCGCGTCCGGCCTGACGTTCCGGCTTCACCTTAGTCGTCGGGGCCCAGCCTGCGCGCGAGTCGGAAGAGCGCCGGCGGGCTCCGGTCCACGGCGGCGATGAGGCGGTGCCCCAGCAGCTCGTAGGTCTCCGTCTCGATGGGTCCCCGCCCCGGCGCCTCCAGCCCGTCGAAGTTGCCCACGCGGTAGCGCGCCGCGAAGACGAAGTGGAAGTCCGGCGGCGCGAAGAGGTGTTCGGGGTCCCCCGCCGGGTGGACGTCCATGGCCCAGCGCGGCTCGAACGACGGTGGGTGGATGCCCCGCTCCACCAGCTCCATGTGCTGGCGCGTGTAGAGCCCGGTCATCTCCTGCAGCGTCGCGCCTGCCTCGAAGCACACGTGCGGGTAGAGGCGGTAGCAGGGGTGCTGCGGATCCAGCGCGTAGAGCCAGCCGCCGGGCGGGGTGAGCTCGCGGAAGACGGCGAGCATCCGCTCGGACAGGTCGCGGTAGAGCTCCAGCCGGGCGTCATGCTCCAGGCGGAAGAAGTCCTCGCCCACGACGAAGCGCACGCTGCCCTGGTCCGCGGAAGGCCACGGATGGTCCAGCGCATGGCGCTCCACATCGCCCGACAGCGGCATCCAGGCTCCGGGTTCTGGTTTGAGTTCGAGCACGACCGCGTTCCCCCTCCACCGCGAAAGCCTGGGTATGCGCGCAACGTGGAAATCGCGCAAGCACCTGGGAGGAGGGATCAACGCCCGTGCATGGCATCCGACGTCCGCCGCGACGAGCGCCGGAGTTGGGCGTCGGTGACAGGCGAGCCCGGTGTCGCGCGGTGGACGCCGGGGGCTCGCGGCGACTCCACCCCATCGCCCAGGAGCGTGCGGTGCCGAAGGCCCCCACGCGGGGGCCCTGGCTGGCACCATCTCCTCGATGGTTCCCGCTCCGTGCCGGGCTCGGTGACGTCCCCGTCGCAGGTGGCGGTGAGGGTGAATTGCAGCGGGTTCATCCCACGCCGTCAGGCTTCAGAACGGCGCGGGCGACGTGAATGACAGGCGTTCGCCGGTGTGCGGGTGCACGAAGGCCACCGCCTCGGCGTGGAGCATCAGCCGGGCGGCCTCTCTTCCAAAGCGCGCGTCCCCGGTGATGGGCGTTCCCAGGCCCAGGCGATGCGCGGCATGGATGCGCAACGTGAGGAGCGAGTGGGTCGTTGGAATGAGCTCCAGCCGCGTCCGGGCCGGCTCGCGATGGAGGACCTTCCACGCGCTCCGGGTGCGCCTGCCGTGGCGGGCGTCCACGCAGGCCTCCAGGGAGGCGTGGACCGCGGGGCGCAGCGGCAGCTCGATGAGGCCTGCATCGCCCTCCACGCGGCCGTCCACCCAGGCGACGTGGCGGTGCTCCGCCTCGCGCTGGGAGAGCTGGCGCTGGAGCGAGGCTCGCGTCACCGCGTCCCGAGCGATGACGAGGAGGCCGGAGGACTCGGGGTCCAGTTCATGGAGGAAGCTGGCAGAGGTCAGCTCGGGGAACCGGGGCTGGAGCTGAACGAGCACCGAGTCGCGCAGGGGCGCATGGCGTCCGGGGAGCGTGGGCAGGCCCACGGGCTTGTCGACCACGAGGACCCACGGGTCTTCATGGAGGACGCTCGGCCCGGCGGAGGCTGTCGCGGGAGGCGGCAGGTCCACCGCCAAACCTCGCAACATGAACGGCAGCACCGTGCCGCACTTGTTGTCACATGCCGGGTAGTACGCACCGGACTCCCGGCGGCCGTCGAGCGGCGGTGCTCCCCACCAGAACTCCGCGAGCTCCAGGGGCTTCAATCGGTTGCGAAAGGCATACGCCAGCAGCTTGGGTGCCGCGCAATCACCGGCGCCACCAGGCGGCGGCCTGGGCTCGAACAGCGCGGCCAGTGTCTGGGTTTCACCGCGCGCATTGGGAATGACATAGCCCCGGGTCACCTGCCGCCACAGGGCCCGCGAGCGCTCGGCGCGCACGTGCTCCACTTCCGCCCGGCGCGCCTCCACGTCCCGGAGGGCGTCAGTGTCGCCCCGCGCCCGCAGCGTCTCCACGGCCCGGCACAGCGCCGCATGCTGGTGTTCCAGCGCGGCCAGCGCCGCCTCGCCCGCGGGCCAGAACGCGTCGCGGGCCACCGGGTCGAACAGGGGCGGCACGAAGCCCTCCACGCTCCACGCACCGCCGAGCATCCCGGAGAACGCGCTCAGGTGCCCCACCCGTCCGTCCGGCGCCGCGACCACCAGCACGCCGAACATCTTGCCGCCGCCCGGCCGCCACAGGGCTTCGTGATGCGCGGGGGCCCGCCGAAGCCGTTGCTGGAGCGCCTCCGCCGCGCGGAGTCCCCAGGGACCAGGAGGCGCCGGGTGGAAGGGATTCGACAGGCGCGGGGGCAGGTCCCCGGGTGGCGGCCCCTCGAAGGGTGCCAGCGTTCGGATGAGCTCCGCTTCGTCTGTCCGGGTCTGCATCCGGGCCGCATCTTCCCCTGAATCCGTCCGTCGCGGGTGACCTTCTGGATGAAGCGGCTGCGGCCCCGAGGCAAGCTGGGGTCCGGAGCCAGGGGATGGATGACGGGCGGCCAGCCAGGCGTTCACCTCCGGAGCAGGCCAAGGAGGCCTTCATGACGGTCGACGTGGAGCGGGCACTGCGAGAGGTGTTGCCGGCCGAAGCGGTCATCACGGATCCGGACGTGCTCACGGCGCACCGTCACGACCAGGCGGAGTGGGCCACCTCGGGCATGCCGGCGGTGCTGGTGCGGCCCGGGTCCACCGCCGAGGTCCAGGCCGTGCTCCGCGTGGCGACAGCGCTGCGGGTACCGGTGGTCCCCCGGGGCGCGGGCTCGGGTCTGTCGGGTGGCGCGAACGCGAGCGACGGCTGCATCGTCCTGTCGCTCATGCGGATGAACCGCATCCTGGAGGTGGACCGACGCGGGCTGCTGGCCGTCGTGCAGCCCGGCGCGCTCAACGGCGCGGTGAAGGCCGCCGCCGCGGAGCAGGGCCTCTGGTACGCGCCGGATCCCGCGAGCTGGGAGTTCTCCTCCATCGGCGGCAACCTGGCCACCAACGCGGGAGGCCTGTGCTGCGTGAAGTACGGCGTGACGGGCGACGCGGTGCTGGGGCTGGAGGCGGTGCTCGCGGACGGCACGGTGGTGCGCACCGGTGGGCGGACGGTGAAGAACGTGGCGGGCTACGACCTGACGCGCCTCTTCGTCGGCTCCGAGGGCACGCTGGGCGTCCTCACCGAGGCCACGCTGCGGCTGCGCCCCCGTCCCCCGAAGGCGACGACGCTGGTGGCCGCGTTCCCGACGCTGGTGAGCGCGGGCACGGCCGTCTGCGACATCATGGAGCGCACGCGCCCGTCCTTGCTGGAGCTGATGGATCGCACCACCGTGCGCGCCGTGGAGGCTTGGAAGCCCATGGGCCTGGACGTCGAAGCCGAGGCCCTGCTCCTGGCGCGCTCCGACGCGGGTGGCGTGCAGGGGGAAGAGGAGCTGGCGCTGATGGTCGCGGCCTGCGAGCGGGCCGGCGCGACCTCCGTGATGAGCACCGCCGACGAGACCGAGGGCGAGCTGCTCATGGGGGCCCGGCGCTTCGCCTTCCCGGCGCTGGAGCAGCGCGGCGCCACGTTGCTGGACGACGTGGGCGTGCCCGTCGTGCGCATCCCGGAGCTGCTCGCGGAGGTGGAGCGCATCGCGGTGAAGCACGGGGTGCTCATCGGGACGTTCGGGCACGCGGGCGACGGGAACATGCACCCGACCGTCGTGTTCGACCGGAAGGATCCGGTGGCGCTGGCGCGGGCGAAGGACGCGTTCGACGACATCCTGCGCGCCGCGCTGGCGCTGGGAGGCACCATCACGGGCGAGCACGGCGTGGGGTCCCTCAAGCGCGGCTTCCTGGGCGCGCAGCTGGGCCCGGAGACGCTGCGCCTGCACCAGGCGATCAAGGGCGCGCTCGATCCGCTGGGCCTGCTCAACCCCGGCAAGCTGCTGTGATTCCAGCGGGTTGGCGGCGGCGCGAGGAAAAATCAGCCTGATGTCGATCCGGCGGAGACACGTTCGTCGCGTGGATGAAGGCGACGTTCACCTCATCCCCTTTCCTTCCATCAGGAGACGCACCATGGGCACCAAGATCTTCGTCAACCTCCCCGTCGAGTCGCTGGACCGCGCGGTCGGTTTCTTCACGAAGCTGGGCTACACGTTCAACCCCCAGTTCACCGACGCCAACGCCACGTGCATGGTCATCACCGAGGACATCTACGCGATGCTCCTGGTGAAGCCCTTCTTCAAGAGCTTCATCCGCAAGGAGGTCGCGGACACGAAGACGTCCACGGCGGTCATCATCGCCCTGTCGGCGGAGAGCCGGGCCGCCGTCGACGCGCTGATGGACAAGGCGCTGGCGGCGGGGGCGAAGGAG